>URVK01000016.1 GCA_900551305.1 uncultured Collinsella sp. | reverse complement strand
GCTTCATCAGATAATCGACGGCATCCACGTCGAATGCCTCGACCGCATGGTCACTATACGCAGTCACAAACACGATCGCCGGCGGATTTTTGAGCTTATGCAGCGCCTCGGCAAGTTGCAGGCCCGAGGCACCGGGCATCGAGATATCGAGAAACACGACATCCACGCGACTTTCCATAAGCATCTCGATGGCGGAGCGGACGCTCGACGCCTCCGTGATCGTGCCGATCTTGCCCGTTTGCTCGAGCAGGAAGCGAAGCTCCGAGCGAGCCGGCGCCTCATCATCCACAATCATCGCACGCAGCATAGGGATAAAACCTTTCGTCAACTAACTACGCCGGGCATCCGTCGCATGACGTTGAGCCCGTAGCCCTTTATTTTACTCTTGAATGTCAAAGATGCTCTCTGACAAATCAAGATGAAGGAGCACTTTGGTGCCCTTGCCCGGCGCCGATTCGACACGCGTATAGGAGTGCGGCCCATAAAAGCGATGGATGCGCTCCGAAATATTGTGCATGGCCACACCGGCGCCGCCACCCTGGGGAGAGCTGGCGTCGGGACGGGCAGAGCGCTCGTCAAACAGTCTGGCGGCGGTACCCTCATCCATGCCCACGCCATTATCGGCCACGGCAATCAAGATTGCATCCTCGCCGTCTTGGTGAACGGTCACGTCGATCCTCAGGGCGTCGTCATCGCCCATACCATGACGTACGGCGTTCTCGACAATCGGCTGGATCACGAACGCCGGCACCAGCGTATCTTCCACGTCCTCGGACACATCGAACGTCGCAAGCACGCGGTCCTCGCCAAAGCGGGCCTTCTCAAAGGTAAGGTAGCGCTTGGTCTGTGCAACCTCGCGCGAGACCGGAATAAGCGATCCCGAGTTGTCGAGCGTGGCACGATAGAACGATGAGAACTCACGAAGCAGTTCGCGGGCCCGCAGCGGGTCGGTGCGCGTAAACGATGCAATGGTGTTCAGCGTGTTGAACAGGAAGTGTGGGTTAATCTGCGCCTGCAGCGCACGCACCTCGGCGCGCGCTGTGAGTTCCTTTTGCACCTCGAGCTCGTGGATGGCGAGCTGCGTGGACAAGATCTCGGCAAAGCCCGAGGCAAGCGCGTACTGGGTACGGTCGACGGCGCGCGGGGTCTTGTAGTAGAACTTGAGCGTGCCGACGGTACGATCGCCCACCTTGATGGGGGCGATAATGCCGGCGGGGACTTGGTTGTGCGAGCCATCCGAGCCCACGACATCCACCATACGGTTGAACGACTGCACGATGCCATGTTCGATAACGTAGCGTGTGGCAAGCGTGTGGATGGGAGAATCTGGCAGTAGTTTTTCCTCAAACTCGCCCGCGCAGGCCAACACGTTGCCCTCGTCGGTGATGGCCACCGTCATGGCGCGCGTCTCGGGCAAAATGCGCCGGCACACCAAACGCGCCGACTCCTGCGTCAGACCGCCCTTAATGTCCTCGAGCATGGCCGAGGCCACCGAGAGCGTCTCCTCGGTGTACTGGGAGCGCACCGAATCGGGATTGAGCGTCAAAAAGATAAAGATGCACAGAAAGATGCACAGCAGCGCGCAGGCAATCACCGTGGCGATCGGCTCGATACCGGTCACCAAGGCAAAAATAAAGTACACCAGCACGCAAATGGCGCAGGCAACGGCAATGATGCGAAAGATTGATATTGAACTATCGCGCTGGGCGCGGCGGTCGATCATTCGGCCCCCTCCAGGATACTGATCAGTTGTGCGTCACGCCAAAGCCCGTCCATGATCTTGGGCCAAAAGCTCTGGAAACGCAGATAGCTTGCAGCGTTTTGGCGCGCATAGGCCTTTGCCTCGCCGATACCATGGCGCCAGATGCGCAGGTAGCCCTCATGCTCGCGGGTAAACACGCTGCGGACCATAGCGGTCTTGCGCACGCGGTCGTCGAGCTCGCGCGAAATCCACGGGCCCGGGTAGGGCATGAGTGATGCCGCCGTAACGGGAATGAGCTCCTTTTGATGCGCGGCGAATGTCAACTTGGCCCGTTCGTAGTACCAACGGTATACATCCTGCATAAAGCGCGGTGAGCGCTTTTCGGACTCCGGAGGCAGATGGCGCACGGTCCACTCGTTATCGAACCACACGTCGTAGCCAAACATGCGCATGTTAAAGAGGTAATCCAAGTCCTCGCCGCGGGTGATAAACGGGTCAAAGGCCACACGCGTAAAGGCGCGGGCGTGCAGGGCCATCAGGCCGCCGCACACGTAGTTGGAGCGCGAGATGCGAGTGCCCGAGAGCGCCTTTTTCATCCAACGGTTGAACTCGATGCGCTTGGTCCACCAACGATGGCAGATGCCCGCCTTGTCCGTGGGAGCCAGCGGCGAGCCGTCGCGATCGTAGAAATAGCCGCTCTTGACCAAGATCGGCAAGCCCTGACGTGTCTGCTGCCCCAACGCATAGGTCGCGCGCTTCATAAAGTCGGCGTCGATGACAGTCTCATCGTCATCCAAAAAGATAACCGCGTCATGCCCCAGCACAGCGGCACAGGCTAGCCCCATGTTGCGGATGGCACCGTAGCCTCGCAGGCTCACGCACTCGCCCGAACCCTTGGGCGCGATCTGAGCAACCCGGTCTGCGATGCGCGAGGCCTGGGTGTTGGTGACAACGGTGACCTTGAGCGTGGGATGCGCGTCGACAATCTCGCGCACGCGCAGCGACACATCGGCTGTGGCAGAAACGGGACAGACCACCAAAAGGATGATGCGCGGGATGTCACGTACCTGCTCAAGCGAGGCCAGGCAGCGGTCGAGTTCGGGATTGTCGGCGTTGAGTCGCGTCGAATGATCATAGGTGCCAGGGGCGTTTGCGCAAGCGTCATCGCCCGCCCAATACGTTGGAATCACGACCGTGGCGTTCATGCCTTACCCTCCCTGCAACACAAAAACGGGACGCCGCCAAACACAGGCGACGCCCCGCGACCTAGCTGATTCCATCATACCCACTTGGGCAAATCATTGCTCGCAAGTCGCAATGTTTATTGCGGATAACCCCAAAAGAGTACCGTGGACAGGCACAATAGCCGCTCGCTCCTATGCGGCATGCTCTGCCGCCCGAGTCATGCGGGACAGGCGGACCAGCAGCATAAAGCCAACGACCAGCAGCACGCCAATGGAAAGGACGCCCAGCGACGGGTTGCCGGTCAGCGAGGTAACGACCGACACTAGGAAGGTACCCATGACGCTTGCATAACGACCAAAGATGTCAAAGAAGCCGTAGTACTCGTTGGACTTTTCCTTGGGGATAATGCGACCAAAGTAGCTACGGCTGAGCGCCTGCACGCCGCCCTGGAACAGGCCGACCATAATGGCAAGCACCCAGAACTCAAAGGCGGTCTTTAGGAAGAACGCGGCGAACAGCACAATGCCCATGTAGGCGGCGACTGCCACCAGGATCATGTTGAGCGTGCCCACGCGTCCGGCGAGCTTGCCGTAGATGATGGCGGACGGAAAGGCCACGAACTGCGTAACGAGCAGCGCCAGCACCAGCTGCGTCGAATCGATGCCCAAGGCGGAGCCGTAGCTGGTAGCCATGGAAATGACCGTGTGCACACCGTCGATATAGAAGAAGAACGCAATCATGTAGACCAGCACGGTCTTGTTGTGGGCGATCTCGCGCATGGTGTGTCCGACCTCGGAGAACACACCGCCCACGATGTGGCCGATAGTGTCCTCGGGACCGCGCTCGCGACCGTACTTTTGCTTATAGGTGCGAATGAGCGGCAGGGTAAAGATGAGCCACCAGGCACCAGTGATGATAAACGACAGACGCGTTGCCAGCATGGTAGGGACGCCAAGAGCGGGGCCACCCATGATGAGCGCCAGGCAGATGACGAACGGCACAGTGGAACCGATGTAGCCCCAGGCATAGCCCGAGCTGGACACGACGTCCATGCGCTCGTCGGTGGTAATGTCGGGCAGCATGGCGTCGTAGAACGTCATAGAAGAGTTAAGGCCGATGGTGCACAGCACGTACACGGTCAAAAATGCCATGGCGGACATTGGGATAGCCTGCGCCAAGCAAAGCACCAGGCCCGTGAGGAAGAAGCCCAAGAAGAACTTGATCTTGTTGCCGGCGTAGTCGGCAAGCGCGCCCAGAATGGGCATGAGCATGGCGATGACCAGCGAGGCGATCGTCTGCGCATTGCCCCAGGCGACCACCAGGTCGGCCGAAGAAGCGCCGGTATTGATGGCGTTAAAGTAAATGGGCACCACCGAGGTATTGAGCAGCACGAGGGCCGAATTGCCCACATCATACATAACCCAGTTACGCTCGAGCTTGGTGTATTTCATGGACAGGGACCCTTCGTATTCGCCCGATATGCAGTTAGTTCATCGTACCCCAATTGTCCAGAACCGCCGGTAAGGATTCGGCAAAGGGGCACGCACGAGCCCTATTCCTCGCGGTCAAACTCCTCATCGGCATTGAGCACGCGACCGCTGTAGTTGACGTGACTGGTCACGGCATCCATGTCACCGGTCTCGATAAAACGTGCGACCGTGCACTCGTAATCGACCAGCGCGCGATCAAAGACCTCGGGGAAACTCTCGTTCGAGACCTCGTCGGTAAAGGGATTCTTCCATGTCAGATGGCCCAGGTTACCGGTGCGCTCGGGCAGCTCCGTCGTCACGCGATGGGCAAGGCCGTCGAGCAGCGAGTAGTCGTGCACCAAGCCCTCAACCAGCGAGATCGCGCGCGTCTTTGCGGAGTCGGCCGGCTCAATCGCGCGGTAAAGTCGCTGCATATTGGCAACGGCGGCACCGTACTCCCCCGCCGGAATGTCAATGCCGTACACGCGTCCGGCAACATAGCTCATCAGCACGCCGGCAGCGCGATTGATACGGTCGGTGGTAACGATCTCGCCCGCCGGCGGGTAATCGTCGACCGTAGCGCCATCGCGTTTAAGCTGCAGCATCAGTACATCCAGGTCGCTCTCGATCACGGCATGGACCTGACTGCTCGAATCCTCAAGCTCTGAGTCGGATTCCACGATGCCAAACTGCTGCTCATAGACAAAGGGGTGGGCATTGCGGTCGAGTACATAGTGAGACAGCAGGCCCAGCGCAAAGGCGCGGCCCAGATTGGCGTCGCGCGGCTGCAGGTGCGACACGCCGTCGCGCAGGCACGAGAACTGGCGCGACATGCGCGAGCGGTGCATGACCTGAGCAAGCGACGTGCAGTCGGAAACGCGCGGCGTGAGCATGTGGAAGAAAAACGGGTCGGGACCTTGGTTTCCCAGGATAAAGGCGATGCGCTCCTCGTCGGACGTAATAACGCCCTGCGGAAGACGGTCGATGCTTTCCTCGCCAAACAGATGATGCGTAATGAGCGCGGGCATAATGATCCTTTCGATTTCATTCGATGTCACCCATTATGCCCACCGCACGGTCATGCCAAACCTGCGGCGGTAAACGATGATATGCAGACTGCCTACGCAAGCCCCAAGTGCGCCTTGACCTCGGCTGCGCGACGACGGGACACAGGCACCGTCGAGGTTACGCGATCGAGCCTGAGCTCCATAAGACCCGTGGAACCGATCTCGACATTATGCACGTCTTCCAAATTGACCAGATAACTGCGGTGGACACGGATAAAGCCCTCGGAGGCCAGGCGCCGCTCGAGCGAGGAAATCGACTCATTGACCAGGTATGTTCCCTCAGCGCAGACGGCGTTGCAGAAATCGGCGCGCGCCTCAAAGTAGCAGACATCCGCCACGGGAATGAACACCCTTTTGCCCCCACGATCCACCGTCAGGCGCAAAGGCTGGCGCGGAGCATGGACGACACGGCGAGCGCCCAGGGCGGTCTCGATCTTGTCGAGTGCCTTTGACAAGCGGGCATCCTCGACCGGTTTGACGATGTAATCGACAGCATCGAGGTTATAGGCATCAGCCGCATACTCGGCAAATGCCGTCACAAACACCACGACTGGCGGCGTCTTTAGGTTCTGCAGCGTCTCGGCAAGCTCAATTCCCGAGCGACCGGGCATGGTAATGTCTAAAAACAGCACGTCGGGCTTGTTCGACAGAATCGACTCCACGGCTTCGGTGACATTGCCCGCTTCGGCAATCTGTCCCACACGCGTATCCTTTTCCAACAGATAGCGTAGCTCAGCCCTAATGGGAGGCTCGTCATCAACCACCAAGATGTTCCAGCCTTCGGACATATGCGCTTCCCCTCTTTTTCTCTCAATCCAACCGCGTGCTACACCGTTAGCGGCGCCGGCTCATGCGGCTCGCCGTTCAACTCAACGATGACCTGTGTTCCCACGCCCTCCTGGGACTTCACGCGCATGCCAGAATCTTCTCCGTAAAAGAAATGGATGCGCTGAAGCACATTGAAGAGCGCCAGACCGCAACCTCGCTTGATGGAGCCGTCGGCGGTAATGCTCTCGGGCTCCTCTCGGCGATGCTGCTCAAACAGATGCGCGCAGACTTCTTCGTTCATACCGATGCCGTCATCTTCGACGATGATCTCCAAGCCGTCATCGGTCTCAAAAGCCCTAACACGAATAGAAAGCGGCTCGGTCTCGCGCTGCGCATGCTTGATGCAGTTTTCGAGCAGCGGCTGCAAGATAAACGGCGGTACCAGGCTGTCGCGCACCTCGAAGTCGATGTCGACCGTAACGCGCAGACGGCCGTCGCCATACCGGGCCTGCATAAGATTGATATAACGGGTGCCCTGTTCCACCTCGTGCTCGAGCGTGGTGAGCGTATCGGAATCAGAAAGCGTCTGACGATAGTAGTTGGAAAAGTCGATCAGCAGCGATCGCGCCTTGTCGGGCTCGGTTCGAACGAGCGACACAATCGTGCTAATGGTATTGAATAGAAAATGCGGGTCGACCTGCGACTGCAGGGCGCGTAGCTCAACGCGAGCCGTGAGCTCGTCCTGGCGCTCGAGCTCAAAGCTGGCGAGCTGCGTGGAAATGAGATCGGCAAAACCCGAAGCAAGGGCCGTCTGGCGCATATCGATGCTGCTCAGGCGGGGGTAATACAGCTCGAGTGTGCCCACACAATGCCCGCGCACGGTAAGCGGCGCGACAATGCCGGCGCGCAGGCGGGGAAAATAGCCACCCGTCTCATTGGAGGTGTCACGCGAAAACACGCTCTGCTCACCCGTCTCAATCACGTTGAGCGTGGTCTTGAGCACTACCGGGGTGCCGGCAGGGCACTTTGCCGAGTCCTCGCCCCAGCTTGCCAACACCTGTTTGCCATCGGTAAAGCAGATGGCGGAGGCGATGGTCTCGGATAGGATAATTTTAGAGGCACCCAGGGCCGCTTCGGGCGTAAGGCCGCGCGACGTATAGGCGAATATTTTTGATGCGATGGCGAGCGTACGGTCGGTTGCGCTCGATGTGAGGTCGTCGGGGACCACAAAGACATACGAGAAAAAGAAGCACAGCATGACCAGGCCGGCAATAACGACAACGCCCGGAACGGGATTGGGATTATCGGTTAAATCCCAGATAAGCAGCAGAATAAGCGCCGGAACGACAACACCGAGTAGGATGGCCTGGACCACATGCTGGGCCGTACGAAAGACCTTGGTAGAGTTGTAACTCTTGCCCAGAATCAGCCTGTTTAAATCCACCGTCATCCCCTTTTATCTACCACACCCATAGCAATAAAGAGGGCCGCAAGCGACCCTCTCCATTGCATTATGCAATCAAAAACTGTGTTTTACATCCAGTCATCGACAAACGGTATCTTAGGCGCTGTATTTGTTGGCCTCGCCAAAGGTGCCAGCCTCGACGATCCAACCGTCCTTCATGATGACGTCCATGTTGTCGGTGTTGAGCACGTGGATGTCGGCGGCGACGTCACCGTTGACGACCAGCAGGTCGGCGCACTTGCCGGCCTCGATGGAACCGGTCTCGTCCTCGATGTGGCACATCTTGGCACCGTTGAGGGTGGCGCAGGTGATGGTCTCGACCGGGGTGAAGCCGATCTTGTCGACGAACTCGTACATCTCCTCGATAGAGCAGGTGCCGTACGGGGTGACGAAGGAGAAGGAGTCGGAGCCGATCGTCATGACGACGCCGCGCTTCTTGGCCTCGCGCAGGCAGTCGTAGTTGCGCTGCAGCTCCTTCTCGACCAGGGTGCCCTCGTACTTGTCGTGCAGCTCGGGGACGTAGACGGGCGGATAGGTGGCGTACCAGGTGGGCAGGAAGGCGATCGTCGGGGTGAAGAAGGTGCCCTGCTCGGCCATGAGGTCCATGGTGCGCTCATCGATATCGAAACCGTGAATCAGCTGCTCGCAGCCAAAGCGGACGGAATCGTAGGCAGCGGCGTGGTTGTTGTAGCAGTGGCTCCACACGGGGATGCCGACCATCTTGGCCTCTTCGACCACGGCCTGGATCTCCTCGGAGCAATAGTGCTGGTCGCGACCGGAGTCCCAGCGCCAGATGCCGCCACCGGTAGCCCAGATCTTGATGGCATCGGGGTTCTCGCGCAGGCGACGACGGACGGCCTTGCGCAGGTCCCAAGGACCATCGACCTGGTCTCCCCAGGGGTGGGATTCCTTGTTGAGCTCCTGGGTGCAGTGGTGGGAGTCACCGTGGCCGGCAACGCGGCAGAAGCCCAGGCCGGTGGCCAGAACGCGCGGGCCCTTAAAGACGCCCTTGTCGATGCAGTCGCGAATCTGGATACCAAAGCGGCCGATCTCGCAGACGGTGGTGAGGCCGTGGGTGAGGCAGTCGTAGGCCTGCTTGACGGCGACGGCCTGCTTCTCGAGGAGCGGCTGCATGACCCAATCGGTGTCATCGTCGGTCAGGTTGCCCGAGAAGTGCAGGTGGGTGTCGATCAGGCCGGGAAGGACGGTCTTGCCGGCGGCGTCGATAACCTCAACGCCCTCGGGAAGGTCCTGCATAACACCGGCGTACTCGATCTTGCCGTTGTCGTCGACGAGAACGAGGGAGTTCTCGACCGGCTCGGCGCCGGTACCGTCGATGAGCTTACCGCCAACGATTGCATACTTAGTGGACATGGTTCCTCCTTATGGATCCATATAGTGGGCGAGGCCGTGTTGGGTTAAGGCCTCACAAAGCTACCCAAGTGGTGCCGGGTTCGGTGCGCGGGAGAGAGGGTCCCGCGCACCCGATCCGCCCCGGCTCGGCGTTACTTTTTACGGGAATTGGTGAAAGCCATGAGGGCCAGGCCAATAGCCAACCAGCCGATCACGATGCTCCACTCCACCATGTTGAGGGAGGCGGGAGAGAACGGAATCACAAGCAGGCCGATGATGATGGCGCAGGCGGCGATAGCGAGGCCGATGCCAAACTTGCCGCCGGGCACCTCGTAGGGACGAGGCAGGTCGGGCTCGGTGAAGCGCATGCGCAGGCATGCGAGCGCGACCATGCCGCAGGAGAAGATGAAGGCGAGAGCCGACACGTTGGTCAGGGGGATGAGCATGTTCTTGCCCAGGAACGGACCGATGACGGTGATGACGCCCAGAACGACGCAGGCGAGCTTGGGAGCGCCGGACTTGGGGTCGACCTCGGCGAATTTCTCGGGCAGCTGGCCCTTGCGGCCCATGGCGAGCATGATGCGGCTCGTGGCGCCGTAGAAGGAGTTCATCGGGCCCATGGGTCCAAGCGTGGCGATGACGAGCATGGCCAGGTACAGGAGCATGTTGATGCCCTTGAGGCAGGCAAGCGCGGGAACCGGACTCTTAACAAACTCATGCCAGTCGAGGATGGTGCCGAACGAGTAGATGCAGACCATGTAGAAGCCGCCGGCGGCCAGCAGGGCCAGGGAGATGATCTTGCCGAACTTGTTCCAGTTGAGGCCCTCGGCTGCTTCCTCAGCCTGCTGAGGAATGGTGTCGAAACCGGCGTAGAAGAACGGGGTCAGAACCAGGACCGACACGATGCCGGCGAACAGGCTGGTGCTCTCGGTAGCGGCCTTGCCGCCGCCAGCACCGGCGACCTGGGAGAACACGGGCATGGCGTTGTCCGGCGAGCCGGTGAACAGCGAGACGCCCATGGCGAGCAGCATGCCGCAGAGCAGGGCCTTGGTCAGGAAGGCCTGGAGCTTGGCGGCCGAACTGGCACCGCGGAAGTTGAGGAAGATGACGTAGACTGCAAAGCCGAGCGCGATCAGCGTTGGGAACAGGTAAACGTCGGCGCCCAGGATGGTGTAGAGCTTGACGGCGCGCAGCCACTCAAGACCGGGCAGGCTACCGAACATCTCGGACACGAGGGTCGAGATGGCGATGGCCTCCCACGGGCACAGGATGCCGTTGCCCAGGGCCAGGAGCCAACCGGTGATGTAGCTCAGCGTACGGCCAAAGCTACGATCGACATACTCGACGATGCCGCCCGAGATGGGG
Source organism: uncultured Collinsella sp. (assembly GCA_900551305.1). Classification (GTDB taxonomy): domain Bacteria; phylum Actinomycetota; class Coriobacteriia; order Coriobacteriales; family Coriobacteriaceae; genus Collinsella. Next base: position 4,484 of record URVK01000016.1, on the reverse strand, counting down.
ATAGCAGCCGTGAGCTCACCGAAAACAGCTCCGACGGGCACGAGGAAGATTGCACCCAAGAGGAATGCGATCATAGCGGGAACGGGACCGCCGCCCACGACCATCCAGTCGCCGACCTGCAGAACCCAACCGGTACCGATGATGGCACCGAAACCGATGGTGAAGAAGTTCCAGAGCGAAAGCGTTTTCTTCATGCCGCCGTTACCCTCGACTGCAACTTCTGCGTTCTTGTCCGCCATTGTTCCCCTCCTTTCCTTTTTGACGCCCTTGGCGTCACCCCTTGCGCGGTCCGTTTTGCCGCGCGCTTTTATTCCGTGGCTTTAAGATACGGCCTTGGCACAGCAGCGCCGCTTGTAGCTCGACCGATGGCAGAACTGCAAAACGAGCGGCGCCATTTTTGGGACGAACGGCACAGTTTGCAGCCCATTGTTGCCGCCCGCCCGACGGGCGTACGCTCATCGGACGCATATAGAGATGTTTTTGAGGCCGTGTGTTTTGCGCCTTTCGTACCGTTTACCGAGCTTTTGACGCGCAGACCCCTTTGTTGCACATCTTTTTTGTAGGATAGACAGGTTATACATGAGACAAGGCGGTACGAATGGCATACGGATACAACGACGGTGATCAACGGCGACAAAGTGTTCGCCTTGCTGGCCGTACCACGCCGACGCCCAGAAGGGCCACGAGCAGCAATCCGCAACGCCCTCAAGAGCAACCCAGACCTTCGTCTCGGCAGCAGACAAGCAGAACACGGCAGAGCGGCCGTCCGAGTACGGCCACAAGCGCGCAGCAAGATAGCCGCTTGGGCGCGCGCACTCGACAGCGTTACGCCGAGGTTCCGCAACTGCGCCGCAACGGCGCACGTCAGCCCGGCATCCATATCAACCGCTTCTTTTCGCATCCCCAAGGCGGACGCGACGGCAAGCCTTACCGCTCGACATCGTACGTGAATGCCCCCGCCCTGTCAGCTCGTCGACCTCGCCTCGCACTGTGCTCTATCCTCACCTGTCTGGTCTTTGTGCTTATGAGCTCCTGTATGTCCCACGGCTCGGCCGGCCTCGATCCAACCGCCGAGGATAAGCTGCTCAAGGCCCCGGTCGCGCCCGGCTATTCGTTTGCGTTTTCGACCCCGCGTTCGCAGTGGCAAGCCGGCACCATGCCCCACATCTATCAGATTGACCCGGCATGGTCGGAGCTGCCCTACGCCGGCGGTACCATCCGCCAAAATGCCTGCGGCCCTACCTGTCTTACCATGGTCTACATCTATAAGACCGGCCACACCGATATGACGCCGGTCGATATGTGCGCTCTTTCCGAGGCGGGCAACTATGCGCCCACCGGCGCCACCGAGTGGTCGTTTATGACGAGCGGCGCATGGCAGCTGGGCCTTAACGGAACTGAGCTCCATATCGATCGCAGCTCCATCACCCAGGCGCTGCGCTCGGGCGCACCCATCATCGCATCGGTTCGTCCCGGAACCTTTACCAGCGTTGGACACTATATCGTGCTCTGGGGCATCGACGATGCCGATCAAGTGGGAGTCTACGACCCCAACTCGCAAAGCCGCAGCGCCCGCCGCTGGGGCGTCGTAGAAGTCCTCAATGAAATCGAAGCCATGTGGGCCTACTACTAATCATTGGGGACAGACTTAAATGAGTGGTCGTTGGGGACAGCCTTTAAGGACTGTCCCATGCTGCCGGCAGGAAAGGAACGTCCCTAAGTGCCGGGTTGAAACAAAAGCCCCGCAGTCGGAGCGGACTGCGGGGCTCATGAAGAGAGGCTAGTTTGTGGGCGCTTTGCCTGGCGCCCACGAGAGATGCAACAGAGTAGAGACTACTCGTGGATGCGGGTACCGGAGAGGCCGGCCATGGTCTCGGCGGCCTTGTCCAGAGCACCGATGATGCAGGTGCGGCCCTTGCGGGAACGGGCGAACTTGATGGCAGCGCGGACCTTGGGCTCCATGGAACCCTTGCCGAACTGACCCTCGTCGGCCAGGCGCTCGGCCTCGTCGGCGGTGAGCTCCTCGAGCTCCTCCTGGTTGGGCTTGCCAAAGTTGATGGCGACATGCTCAACGGCGGTCAGCAGGAACAGAACGTCAGCATCGCAGTCCTCGGCCAGCAGCTCGCCGCCCAGGTCCTTGTCGATGACGGCGGGAACGCCCTTGTAGCAGCCCTTGTTCTCGTAGTCGCGGACGACGGGGATGCCGCCGCCACCGCAGGCGATGACGATGAACTCGTTGTCGAGCAGGTTGAGGATGGAGTCAGCCTCGACGATCTTCTTGGGATCGGGGGAAGCGACGACGCGACGCCAGCCGCGGCCGGAATCCTCGACGAAGACCTTGGAGGGATCCTCGGCCATGAACTCCTTGGCCTGCTCCTCGGTATAGAAGGGGCCGATCGGCTTAGTCGGGTTCTTGAACGCGGGATCATCCGGGTCGCACTCGATCTGGGTGACGACGGTGGCGGCGTGCCAACGCTTATAGCGCTTGTGCATCTCGCGGCCGATGCCCTGCTGCAGGTGATAACCAATGTAGCCCTGGGACATGGCGCCGCACTCGGGCAGCGGCATCTCGGGGGTGCCGATGGCGTCGTGGGCAGCGGCGAAGGCGTTCTGGATCATGCCGACCTGCGGGCCGTTGCCGTGGGTGATGATGATCTCGTTACCCTGCTCGATCAGGCCGAGAAGAGCGTGAGCGGTGTTGCTCACGGCCTCGATCTGCTCAACGGGGTTGTTGCCGAGGGCGTTGCCGCCAAGGGCGACGACAATACGATCGGGCTTGCCAAGAGGCTTAGACATTGCTGGAATCCTTTCTGTAAAAGGCCTACAACCCATTAATAACCCGTGTCCGTGCGATACACAAGTTTATTAAGGTTTATATTCCTGTTATCCCTTATTTTATTCATTTTGAAAACAGTTGAACGGTGAACGGTCATTTTTACCCGCTCAGCGTACAGAACCCCAGCTTAGGCATATCTACGCCATTTACGTGCGACTTTATTTTAATAGAGCAGGGATTCGACCAGATTATGCAAACTATATCTCTGCTAAACACAAAACAGACAGCGTAATATCTTACTCGCACTATACGAGATTCTATGCATTAATAAGACGAGTATGCACCCCTGCAAAAACATGGGGCTTTTCATTCAGCATAAGGAATAAAGATGAGCTCCAAAAAGGCAACCAGCCCCAAAGCACGGGGACAAAAGACGGCAGCAACCCTGTCCTCCCCCGTATCCCAAAGCAGCGCGTGGTTTCGCGCCAAAGGCGCGAAACAGCGAAAGGGACAAAAGGCCCCCACAACCACGTCCTTCATCAGCCCACACAATCCGAGGACGTAGTCGTAGCAGGATCTGAGGGCTGACCTTCGCGGACACTCCGCAGGACGAAAGAACCCCCGCCGCACGTAGTGCGCAGCGGGGGTTCTTTCATGTCCGAGGACGTCCGCGAAGGTCAGCCCTCAGATCCTGCGGTGGGAGACCTAGGCCTCGTTGTACACCATCTTGAGCTTCAGCAGGTGAGCGTAGCGGTCCATGGCAGCCTGCTCGTTCTCCTTGAAGAGCTCCTCGGCGCGCTCGGGGAAGGAACGCGTCAGCGAAGCGTAACGGGCCTCGTTCATCAGGAACTCCTGATAACCGCCCGCGGGCTCCTTGGAATCGAGCGAGAACTTCTTGCCGGCAGCAGCCTCGGGGTTGAAGCGGAAGAGGTTCCAGTAACCGCACTCGACAGCCTTCTTCATCTCGGCCTGGCAGTTCTGCATGCCGCCCTTCTTGATGGAGTGCATCTCGCAGGGGCTGTAGCCGATGATGAGGGACGGGCCGTCGTAGGCCTCGGCCTCGTGGATGGCCTTGAGGGTCTGAGCCGGGTTGGCGCCCATGGCGACCTGCGCCACGTAGACGTAGCCGTAGCTCATGGCAATCTCGGCAAGGGACTTCTTCTTGGTCACCTTACCGGCAGCGGCGAACTGAGCAACCTGGCCCAGGTTCGAGGCCTTGGAGGCCTGACCGCCGGTGTTGGAGTAAACCTCGGTGTCGAAGACGAAGACGTTGACGTTGTGGCCGGAAGCCAGGACGTGGTCCAGGCCACCGAAGCCGATGTCGTAAGCCCAACCGTCGCCACCGAAGATCCAGAAGGACTTCTTGGTGAGGTAAGCCTTGTCGGCGAGGATCGCCTTGGAAGCGTCACAGCCGCACTTCTCGAGCTCGGCAACGTAGGCGGCGGCAGCGGTCTTAGAGGCCTCGGCGTCGTTGACGGAGTCGATCCAAGCCTGACCGGCGGCCTTGAGCTCGTCGGACGGACCGTCAGCGGCGATGATCTCCTGCGTAGCAGCGATCAGCTTCTTCTGAACGGCCTCATAGCCAACGGCCATGCCCAGACCGTGCTCGGCATTGTCCTCGAACAGGGAGTTGTTCCACGCCGGACCGTGACCGTCCTTGTCCTTGCAGTAAGGAGCGGTGGCAGCGGGGTTGCCCCAAATGGAGGAG
>URVK01000015.1 GCA_900551305.1 uncultured Collinsella sp. | reverse complement strand
AGTACACGCGCCCTGCCCATCGTCTTCGAGGCTTCGCCCTCCCCGCTCGTCGGCCGCGACGGCGACATCGTGGGCGCCCGTCAGCTCAAGGAGCGCCTGTTCAACGAGGCCGAGAACAACGTGACCATGAAGATCGAGGAGCTCGAGGACAAGAGCGGCGTCGAGGTCTCGGGCCGCGGCATCCTGCACCTGTCCGTCCTGATGGAGTCCATGCGCCGCGAGGGCTTTGAGTTCCAGGTCGGCCGTCCCCGCGTCCTGTTTAAGAAGGACGAGAACGGCAACAAGATGGAGCCTGTCGAGCAGGCCGTCGTCGAGTGCCCGGACGAGTACTCGGGCAAGGTCGTTGAGGTCTTCGGTACCTCCGGCGGCATCATGACGAGTATGGACATCTCGGGCATCGTGACGCACCTCGAGTTTAAGATCCCGACCCGCGGCATCATGGGTCTTAAGAACCGCATCATGAATGTCACCCACGGCGAGGGCGTGTTCTACCACACCTTCCTGGAGTATGGTCCCTACGCCGGCGAGATCGGCAACCGTCAGAACGGCGCCATGATCTCCATGACCACCGAGAAGGCCGTTGCCTACGCTCTGGGTACGCTGCAGGAGCGCGGCCAGCTGTTTGTTGAGCCGGGCACCGAGTGCTACGAGGGCATGATCGTGGGCGAGCGCAGCAAGGCTGGCGACATGGTCGTCAACATCGCCCGTACCAAGAACCTGGGCAACCAGCGTTCCTCGACCTCCGATATCTCCGTCCAGCTGGTGCCGCCCCGCACCTTCTCGCTGGAGGAGGCGCTGGAGTACATCGCCGACGACGAGCTGGTCGAGATCACTCCCAAGAACATCCGCCTACGCAAGCGTCTGCTCAACGCCACCGACCGCAAGAAGGCTGCCGTCCGCGCCGGCCAGGTCAACAAATAAGCGCTGGGCTTTATAGCGTCTAACAAGAAAGGGCGTCGACCGCGATGGTCGGCGCCCTTTTTGGTTCAGGGGGCAGGTTCGTTTGCGCCGCCACAAAGGTGCTTGGCATCTTTGTGGCAGTTAGCTGCTAAGCGGTGGGGAGTCCCGGCGTGTTAGTCGGCTGCTGCGGCTTGAGGCGGGCGTTGCGCCAGATGATCTGGATGATGTAGCCGAGCATAAAGACAAAGGCCACACCGCTGATGAAGCCGCCTACGAGGGGAAGCCCTGTGAGGGCGCCTGCGGCGATGCCACCCACGGCTGCCATGGCGTAGCGGTTTTGGCTGTGTCCGACCATGCGGGCGATCGCGCACCCCGCAAAGGCGTTCGACACCAATGCGATGCCGATAACGCCGCACATGAGGGCTCCGGCAAGCGATAGACCAGCGATGGAGATAATCAGCAGTAGGACGGCGGGGACGATAGCAATCGTGCCCAGAAGACCGCTCACCCACAGGGGCGTGGGGCGCTGGTGGAGCATGCCGGCGGCGCTGGCGGTCGCGCGCGGAAAGACGAGCTCGAGTAGCAGGGCGACAAAGCAGGTGGAAAGCGCCGCGGCGACGGTGCCGCCGATGACATCGTTAACGGTGGAAGTATCCTCGTTTTCGGTGCGGTCGATCTTGAGCGCGCCGACCTCGGCTCCCGCGGCGCGCTCGGGGTCCTCGGAGACGTGCGCGTTCACGGTGCCGGTGATGTGGGCGTTCTTGCCCAGGATGAGCTTGTCGGCCCAAACCTCGACATCGCCATCGAGCTCGTCTTCGATGGTTACCGTGTCGCCCGCAAGCGCTGCCGACCTGGCGGAGCCGCGCAGGGCAACCGTCTCGCCCATCGCATAGAAACAGTTGGCGGTGCTACCGGTGTTGAGCACAACGTGCTGGCCGGCCACCGTGACGCTGCCATCAACCGTGGTCTTGGCGATGTCGATGGTGCGCGCCGCAAGACGAATGGCGCCGCCCACTGTGCAGTCGCGAATCGAGAGGGTATCGCCCGCGGCGATGATATCGCGGTCGATGGACGTATCGTCCAAGTTGAGGGCCTGACCGGCCCAGTACAGGTCGCCTTCGACGCCGGACGGATTGGCGTCATTGTCGGTCGCAAGTACGTTTCCAGCGGTGTCCGTGCCGGCGAACGACGCCGTGGGAAGTGCGGTGAGCGCGAGCGCGATGAGCGCGAATGCCATAAGCAGGCAGCGACGCATCTTGTGTGACGGCGCCGTCACGGTTTGATTGAAAGCCATGGTTGATCCTTTTGTTAGGTGTTCGGCATATACCTAACAGGGTACCCAACGCGTGGGCGCTCTAAAAGAGCCTCTCGGTTGCATTTCGAAGGGTCGTGCCATGCTGTCTACTTTTTACGGTGCAAGAAGCGCGCGATATCTTCTTCGGTGGGGCTTTTGATATCAAAGCGCAGCGAGAGCCAGCGCAGACCCATGGTCACGACAACGCATACGACCAGCGCGGCGACATTGCTCATGATGCCGCTCATAACGAGGCACACATAGCTTGTCGATCCGGCGATGGCGGCGATGGCATAAAAGTTAGTACGTTGGAAAATGCCCGGAACCACGCCCATAAAGCCGTCGCGCAACATGCCGCCGCCCACCGCGGTGAAAAAGCCCATCATGATGCACACCGCCGGCGCAAAGCCGTAGACCAGCGCCTTGTCTGCTCCAGTGGCGGCGTAGATGCCGACCGAGATGATGTCGAGCAGGGGAATGAGTTTTTCGGGTTTGTCGACGATTGCCGGGAAAATATAGATGATGGCTGCCGTGGCAATGGAAAGCGGGAGTGCCATCGGCTGGTTGAGGATGTAGACGTTGCCCACCTGTAGCGTCATGTCGCGCAAGAGACCGCCGCCCAGACCGCAGACTACCGCGAGCGCGACGGCGCCCACCAGGTCGAGCTTGTGCTCGCGCGCAACCAGTACACCAGAGATCGATGCAGCGACAACAGCGAACATCTCGAGCCAAAACGGAATAGCGACCATGGCATCTGAGGCATGTGAGGTAATGGTTATAGCGGCGACGACGGGCAAGATGGGGTCCTTTGGGTTGTGGGTTTGGACAATGCCCGTACATAGTACATGGTTGGCGGGCCTGGCGACCCTATTGCTCGGTAAACGGTTGGCAGCGGATGCTGACATGGCATTGCTGGAATGCCAGGGATCCAAAACATGTACGTCACCCTCCAAAAACGGCATTTTTCGACATCTTTGGAGGCGGACGTACATGTTTGGATTGAGCTCACAGCATGAGTGAGTTGATTTACTCACATCCGGTATATTTCCCCACTTCAACGGACATAAGAGTTGGATACCGGCTCAGAGCGAGAGGCCCTCAATGGATACCCCTGTTCTCATTTCGCATAAAACCGCATGGCTTGTCCATCATGCACCCCAGAATTTGGTTCAGTCTCTTGCGCGGCACGACTACCAGATAGGCGCACAAGGCATCTCCACCCAGCAACGTGTTGCGCGCATACGACAGGCTCTTACCGACTGCGGCATTCCGTCCGATATGCTTAAGACTATCGATATCGCGGTTGTATTCGAATTCGAGCGAATTCGTACCAAAGGCGTCGTTTGTCACATTCTTGGACAAAATCTTCCCTACGAGCATATTAACGAGTTGACGCCCGGAATCTTCATCACCGACGAAGCCTTCACCTTTGTGCTCGCTGCCGAGTGGATGGATAGGATCGAATATCTCGAATATGGCTATGAAGTTTGCGGCGATTATCGCATGAGGCTCAATCCCGCCGACCCTTATACCGGGCAACCAGCCACTACCTCCAAGGATGAAATAACCAAACTGCTCGATCGGCGCCCCGGCAAACCCGGTGCCACACGTGCACGGCTCGCGCTCAGGCACATCTACGATCACTCGGCCTCGCCTATGGAGACCGCTTCGGCAATCGCCCTCTCGCTCCCAACAAGCGAAGGCGGCGTTGGTATCCGAGGTATCGAACTCAACAAACCGCTCGAGATCCCTCAACGTCTCTGGCATTGCACAAAAGCCCGAACACTCAAAATCGATGCCCTCATTACCTATAAGCGCAGGGAGCTCGGTATCGAATATAAGGGCGGTTTTCACGATGAGCTCGAGCGCAAGGGAGCAGATGCGGAGCGAGAAGCCGTTCTCTCCCAAATGGGATATCGAATCGTTACGCTCACTTCGGCTCAGTTCGGCAGCCAGCTCGCCTTTCACCGCGCCATGAACAACATTCGCGAAGCACTCGGCATGCCTCGCTGTACCGACACCGGGTACCAGCGAGAGCAAAACGAACTACGCAAGGCGCTTATCCGCAACTGGAAGGGCATGCGAGACGAAGAGGCGCCTTCCGAATAGTGCCACTCCCGTGAACTCAATCCAAACGTGTACGTCAGCCTCCAAACATGTCGAAAAATGTCGGTTTTGGAGGGTGACGTACATGTTTGGGGAAGCGTGGGATCGAGACGTATTTCGATAACAAAAAAGCTCCCATTGTTGGGAGCTTTCTCAACCAAAATGGCGGAGGAGGAGGGATTCGAACCCTCGTGACCTTATACAGGCCAAACGGTTTTCGAGACCGCCGCATTCAACCACTCTGCCACCCCTCCGCGTGGGGTAAAAACAAAGCAGGCTCAAAGGCCTGCTTTGGAATTAACTGGCGGAGAGTCAGGGATTTGAACCCTGGAGACGCTTTTGACGCCTACACGATTTCCAATCGTGCTCCTTCGGCCACTCGGACAACTCTCCGTTAAATGCGAAAGTCAGTATACACGAGGAATCGCAAAGTGCAAACAGAAAAGTTGGCATTTTTTAAAACGCTTGGCCGCGCTTGGCGTTGCGGTGGGGTTTGAGGTACCAAAAAAACGGCTTTCGACCAGCGTGGTTGATCAGCTCAATTGTTCAAAAGGGGTATTCATAAGCGACTTGGCAATGAATATAAAAATCTTTGGGTGGTGTTGTGGACCACTGGTATGCATTTTGCGACCACAGCCTTGTGCCCGTTGACCTGTGGCTTGGCTCAGCTTGTCCCCACGGCACCGTATCTTGTCTACAGATCCGTCAAGCTTTTGGTCAGCATTTGGTTGGAATGCGCATGAAACGTCGTGCGAGTATGGACATATGTGGAGGTCATGAGGTTGTAGCTGCATATTCTTGCGGCCTGGGAGGTTGAAAGATATTATTACCAAGTCTTTTCCTGCTTCAGGCGCACCTTCACGACCTGAAGCCACATTTGCCCAGAGGAGGTGACAATATGAAGGCTTATGAACTGCTGTTCTTTGTTGACCTGTCGCTCGACCCCGAGACTCGTCTCGCTGTTATGAAGCGTATCGATACCACGATCGCTGAGGGCGCTGGCAAGGTCGACTCCGTTGACGAGTGGGGCAAGCGCAAGCTCGCCTACGAGATCAACGACCTCACCGATGGTGACTACACCCTCATCAACTTCCACGCAGATCCTACCCAGATCGCCGAGCTTGATCGCGTCCTGCGCATCACCGACGCTGTGGTCCGCCACATGATCGTCCGTCGCGACGACCAGGAGTAAGACTGTCGTTTTGGACTGGGCTTGTGCCCCAAGAGGAAGTAGTGAGTTATGAGCATCAATCGAGTGAACATCACCGGTAACCTCACCCGCGATCCCGAGCTGCGCGCCACCGCCGGCGGAACCCAGGTTCTGTCCTTTGGCGTCGCCGTGAACGATCGTCGCCGCAACGCGCAGACTGGCGAGTGGGAGGACTATCCCAACTTTGTCGACTGCACCATGTTCGGCACCCGCGCCGAGGCCGTGAGCCGTTTCCTGGCAAAGGGAAACAAGGTCGCGATCGAGGGCAAGCTGCGCTACAGCTCTTGGGAGCGCGACGGCCAGCGCCGGAGCAAGCTTGAGGTCATCGTCGATGAGATCGAGTTTATGAGCTCCCGTGGTGGCCAGGGTGGCTACGATCAGGGCGGTTACGCCCCCGCAGCTCCCGCGCCCGCAGCACGTCCTGCCGCACCGGTGGCTACGCCGCCCGCGGTCGACGTCTACGATGAGGACATCCCGTTCTAAGGGTTGTTCACCTATTTTTGAGTGAGAGGCGGCTTCGGTTCGCCGAAGTTGCCAAATGAAAGGTATTTTGACATGGCTAATGATTTTTCTGCACGTCAGCCGCGTCGTAAGTACTGCCAGTTCTGCAAGGAGAACACTGAGTTCATCGACTATAAGGACACTCAGCTTCTCCGTAAGTACATGACCGACCGTGGCAAGATCAAGCCCCGTCGCGTCACTGGCGCTTGCACGCAGCATCAGCATGACATCGCCAACGCCATCAAGCGCGCCCGCGAGATGGCTCTCCTGCCGTACACCGTCCCCGTGGTTTCCTCTCGTGGCAACCGCGACCGCGGCTAAGAAGGGAGACGCATCATGAAGGTTATTCTTCTCGATGAGATCAAGGGCAAGGGCGGCGAGGGTGACGTCGTAGAGGTCGCTCAGGGTTACGCTGAGAACTTCCTGTTCCCCAAGAAGCTCGCTGTTGCCGCCACCAAGGGCAACCTCAAGCAGCTTGACGAGCGTCGCAACAACATCGCCAAGCGCGAGGCCGTCCGTCTGGCTACCGCCAACGAGACCAAGGCTGCCTTCGAGGGCAAGACGGTCACCGTTGACGTCAAGGTCGGCGACGAGGGCATCCTCTTTGGCTCCGTTACCGCCGCTATGGTCGCTGACGCCATCAAGGCTCAGCTCGGTATGGACATCGACCGCAAGCGCGTCGAGCTCGGTAAGCCCATTAAGGTTGCCGGTGCCCACACCGTTGCCATCTCGCTGTACCGCGAGATCAAGGCCGAGGTTGTCGTTCTCGTCGGCGTTACCGCCGAGGAGCTCGCTGCCGAGGCTGAGGTCGAGGAGGCCGCTGAGGTCGCCGAGGCCGAGACCGCCGAGGTCGAGACTGAGGCTGCTGCCGAGTAGCATTTGCTGCAACGCAACAATCTTGTTCTAAGAAGGGCGCTCTGGGAAACCAGGGCGCCCTTTTGTTTTTTGCGCTGAGTGAGTGTCATGGTGAACGTTGCGTCGAAGTCCTATATACAGGACCGTTCATCCGTTTGGTTCGGTGATGATTGTCGGCGTGCGGCGCGTTTTGGGACCGTGGCTGATACTATGGATGCTCGCAAGCGATATGAATGAGGATGCTCATGGCATATGACGATAGGGAGACCGGGCTGACGGTCGAGGACCGCGGCTCAAAGTTGGGTCTTCCCCAAAACCAAGATGCAGAGGCCAATGTACTGGCCGCTATGCTGCTATCGCCCGAGGTGGTCGAAGAGGCCCAGGTCGAGCTGCAGCCCGATGACTTCTACCGGCCCATTCATAAGACCATCTATACTGCGATGGTCGATATGTACAACAGCCGCATTCCCATCGACTCCATCTCGCTGATCGATTACCTGCGAAGCATCAACAAGCTCGATGCCGTGGGCGGCGAGGCGTACATTTTGGAGCTGATGGGTCAGACCCTGTCGCTCGTCAACTGGCAGCACCATGCCGCCATCGTTCGCCGCGATTCGATGCTGCGCGAGCTGATCGGCGCCACCAACGAGATCAACGCGCTGGCATATAACGCCCCCACCGACACCAAAGAGGTTGTCGAGCTGGCCGAGAGCAAGCTGCTCAAGGTCACGGCACGCGAGGTCAAGTCGAGCTACAAGACGCTGACCGAGTTTATGGTCGAGGCCTATAACGAGGCCGAGGAAGTGTGCCAGGCCGGTGGCCAGGCTGCGGGCGTGCCCACGGGCTTCCCGTCGCTCGACCGCATGCTCATGGGTTTTCGCGAAGGCCAGCTCATCATCATCGGTGCCCGTCCTGCCGTGGGTAAGACGTCGTTCGCTCTGAATCTGGCACTCAACGCTGCCGCTGCCGGTTATACCGTCGGCTTCTTCTCTCTGGAGATGTCGGGCAAGGAAATTGCCCAGCGTCTGATTTGCGCCTACGCCATGATCTCGATCAGTGACTTCCGCATGGGCCGCATTAGCCCCGAGCAGTGGGCCAATATCAACGAGGCCACGCAGACCTTGTCCAAGCTCGATATTCTGATTGACGATACGCCCGGCACCACAGTGACCGAGATTCGCGCCAAGAGCCGCCGTATGCTCCATAACAAGGAGAAGGCAATTATCATCCTGGACTACCTGCAGCTGGTGAGTCCTCCGCCGGGACGCCGCTCCGAGAGCCGTACCGTCGAGGTCTCGGAGATGTCGCGTGGTTTGAAGATCATGGCCAAGGAGCTCAAGATCCCGCTCATCGCGCTGTCGCAGCTCTCACGTCAGGTCGAATCCCGTACCGGCAAGCGCCCGCAGCTTTCCGACCTTCGTGAATCGGGCTCCATCGAGCAGGACGCCGATATCGTTATGTTCTTGGACCGTTCCGCCGACGAGGCCGAGGCCTCGCGCGACGATCGACCCGACGAGGACGTTACGCGTATCGTCGTGGCCAAGAACCGTTCGGGCCCGATCGGCGACGTCGACCTGATGTTCCTGCCGGCATCCACCAAGTTCTATGAGCTTGATGGGGCGCATGCCGAGGAGTAGGACAGGCGCCCGTTGCACGGGTATACTGGGAATGTTTTGTGCTTCTGCGTGCCGGCGTGGTGCGTAGACAGTCCATGAATGTAAGGAGTAAACATGCCGTCAACCGTTTTGGTCGGTGCCCAGTGGGGCGATGAGGGCAAGGGTAAGATTTGCGATCTGGTCGCCGGCGACTTCGATGCTGTCGTGCGCTACTCGGGCGGCAACAACGCCGGTCACACCATCGTCGTCAACGGCAAGAAGTACGGCCTGCACCAGGTGCCCTCCGGCATCATGTATTCCGACCACGTGTCGGTGATCGGTAACGGCTGCGTCGTCAACCCCAAGGTTGTCCTTGAGGAGATCGACATGTTCGAGGCCGACGGCATCACCACCAAGAACCTCAAGATTAGCGGAAACGCGCATGTCATCATGCCGTACCACATTGATCTGGATGGCGCCTTTGAGCAGAAGCTCGGCAAGAAGAACATCGGTACCACCAAGCGCGGTATCGGTCCGTGCTATCAGGACAAGATGGCCCGCATTGGTCTGCGCATGCAGGACATGCTGGACGAGACGCTGTTCCGCGACAAGCTGGAGACCGCTCTCGCCCGCGTGAACCCCGAGCTCGAGCTCATCTACAATCTGCCCACCTACACCGTGGACCAGATTTGCGACGAGTACCTGCCGATGGCCGAGCGCCTGCGTCCCTACATCACCGAGACGAGTCTGCTGCTCAACAACATGATTGACGAGGGCAAGGACCTGCTGTTTGAGGGCGCCCAGGCGACGCTGCTCGACATCGACCACGGCACCTATCCGTACGTGACGTCTTCCAACTGCACCGCCGGCGGCGCCATCACCGGCTCCGGCGTCGGTATGAAGAACGTCGACCGCGTACTGGGCGTCATGAAGGCCTATATCACCCGCGTCGGTTCGGGCCCCATGCCCACCGAGCTTTCCTATGAGTCCGAGGCCGGTCACACGCTGACCGAGGAGGGCTACGAGTACGGCGTGACCACCGGTCGCCGTCGTCGCTGCGGCTGGTTCGACGGCCCCATCGCCAACTACGCCTCGCGCGTCAACGGCCTCACCGATATCGCCATGACCAAGCTCGACGTGCTTTCGGCTTTCGACACCATCAAGGTGTGCGTGGCCTACGACGTCGATGGTGAGCGCTATACCAGCGTGCCCGAGCATCAGGTTCGCTTTGAGCACGCCAAGCCCATCTACGAGGAGCTTCCTGGCTGGAAGTGCGATATCACCGGCTGCCGCAGCTTTGAGGAGCTGCCGCAGGAGGCTCAGGACTACGTGGCGTTTATCGAGGATCTGGCACACACCCGCGTGACGTTCATTGGCGTTGGCGCTGGTCGCGAGCAGATCATCAACCGATTCTGGAAGTAATCGGGACTATTTGGTTATTGCGATATACCCCTTTGCAGCCCGGACGGGCGGCCGAGGGGTATATTTGCTTGCAAAGGGCTCGCGCGGAGCGGGCCGTTCATCCATAGAGGAGGCACCCTTGAAGGCGGACACTCAAACCATCGACATCCTGTTGTTGGGCAGCGGCGGCCGTGAGCATGCTTTGGCAGCTAAGCTCGCAGCATCACCGCGCGCCGGCAAGCTCTACATCGCGCCGGGTAACGGCGGCACCGCGAGCTGCGGCGAGAACGTTGTTCTCGACGACTGCGATCCTGCGGCCGTGGCGGCGTTTGCGCAGAGCCACGGATGCGGACTCGTGGTAATTGGCCCCGAGGCTCCGCTCGTGGCGGGCGTGGCCGACGCCGTGCGCGCGGCGGGTATTCCCTGCTTTGGCCCGGGTGCCGAGGGCGCCCAGATGGAGGGCTCCAAGCTGTTCTCCAAGCAGCTCATGGAGCGTGCGGGCATTCCGACGGCAGCCTATGGTTCGTTTACCGACGAGGCTTCGGCTCTCGCCTACGTGCGCGAGCAGGGCGCCCCGCTGGTCGTGAAGGCCGACGGCCTTGCCGCGGGCAAGGGCGTTATCGTGGCGACCGAACTTGATCAGGCCGAGGAGGCCGTGCGCGAGTGCTTTGGCGGCACCTTTGGCGATGCCGGCAATACCGTGGTCATCGAGGAGATGCTCGTTGGTCCCGAGTGCTCGCTGCTGGCCTTTACCGACGGCAAGACCGTGCGCCCCATGGCCACCTCGCAGGACCACAAGCGTGCGCTCGAGGGCGACAAGGGCCCCAACACCGGTGGCATGGGCGTCTACAGCCCGGTGCCCATCGTGACCGATGAGGAGCACGCCACCATGGTGAAGGTCATGGAGCAGACCGTGGCCGAGCTCGCTGCCGAGGGTATCGACTACCGCGGCTGCCTGTACGGCGGATTTATGCTCACGCCTGCCGGCCCCAAGGTGCTGGAGTTCAATGCCCGCTTTGGCGACCCCGAGACGCAGGTCGTTCTGCCGCGCCTTAAGAACGACCTGGTCGAGGTCATGTTGGCTTGTGCCAACTGCGAGCTCGACCAGATTGAACTCGACTGGCGTGACGAGTGGGCCGTGGCCGTTGTCCTGACGAGTGCGGGTTATCCCGGCAGCTACGAGAAAGGCAAGGTCATTACCGGTATCGCCGATGCCGAGGCCATGGAGAACGTGACCGTGTACCACGCGGGCACTGCCGTGGTGGACGGCCAGCTCGTGACCAATGGTGGCCGCGTGCTTGCCGTGACCGCTCTGGGCGACACGTTCGAGAACGCTCGCAACCTTGCCTACGAGGCCTGCGAGAAGATTGATTTTGAGGGCAAGACCCTGCGTCACGATATCGGCCTGCGCGCGCTGCGCGGCCGCGACGCCTGGGATGCCTAAAATCCGAGAGGAATGAGACGGATGGACGAGAAGAACGAAGAGCTCGTGGACGCGCAGATCGTCGAAGAGGACAGCCGCATGTATGGGCACGCCGAGGGCGAGCCTGGTGGCGAGGTCGCTGACGAGCCGGCGCTGGTGCTGGGCGACGACGACCCGCACGATGCCGAGCTGCACGAGAAGATTCTTTCGGAGGAGTGCGCCTGGAAGGGCAAGATTCTCGACGTCCACCGTCTTGAGGTTGAGCTGCCCAACGGTCACCGCAGCGCCCGCGATATCGTTCGCCATCCGGGTGCGGCGGCCGTTGTGGCACTGACCGAGAGCGGCAAGATCGTACTGGTGCGTCAGTACCGCACCGCCATCGACCGCGTGACGGTCGAGATTCCTGCCGGCAAGCTCGACCCGGGCGAGGACCCGCTTGATTGCGCCAAGCGCGAACTGCATGAGGAGACGGGCTTTAAGGCTGGTCGTATTCGCTTTTTGACGTCGATTGTCACGTCCTGCGGTTTTTGCGATGAGATCATCCACATCTACTTGGCTACCAAGCTCGAGTTTGATGCGCCCAACCCCGATGATGACGAGTTTGTCAACGTGGACCTGGTGCCGCTGCACGAGCTGATCGACGCCGTGCTCGACGGCAAGATCGAAGACGCCAAGACCGTCGTAGGCGCGCTTGCCTGCGACAGCATCGCGCACCGCTTGGGTGGGGCCGAGCTGTAACGAGCGGGAATAGCCCTGGGACAAGTACTACTGATTGCTTTGTCCCAGGGCCTTACGTTGCTGATATTTCTTTGAGGATCACATGCTGAAGAGGTTTCTTTCGTATTACAAGCCCCAGATGGGGCTTTTTGTTGCTGATACTGTTTGCGCTCTGGTGCTTGCTGCCATTGACCTTGCGTTTCCTATTATTCTGCGCAATTTGACCGGTGGGCTGTTTACCCAGGGCCAGGCTGCCATTATGCAGGCGCTCGGTATGATCGCGGTGGGGCTGGTGCTGATGTATGCCGTTCGCTGCGCCTGCCGCTACTTCGTGAGCTACTGGGGCCACGTGATGGGTGCGCGCATGGAGTCCAAGATGCGCGAGGACCTGTTTGACCAGTACGAGCGCTTTAGCTTTGCGTACTTCGACCGCAACAGTTCGGGCGACATGATGAGCCGCGTGGTCAACGATCTGTTCGATATCTGCGAGGCGGCGCACCACGTGCCCGAGTGGATCATCATCTGCGGCATCGAGATTATTGGCTCGTTTGCGATCCTCTTCACCATCGCCCCGGTGCTGGCGCTCGCCATGGCCGTGGTGACGGCGGCTTTTGCGGTCATCATGTTTTGGCAGAACATGCGTATGCGCGAGGTTTTTAGCGACAACCGCAAAAAGATCAGCGGCATCAATGCGCAGCTGCAGGATTCGCTTGCGGGCATGCGCGTAGTCAAGAGCTTTGCCAACGAGGAGACCGAGCGCGCCAAGTTCCGTGCCTCTAACGATCGCTACCTTTCGTCCAAGGAGAACATGTATCACGCCATGGGCGTCTATACCGCGACGTATGGCCTGCTCTCGGGTGTGCTCTATGTGATCGTGGTGCTGCTGGGCGGCTGGCTGGTCGCCCAGGGACAGCTGCAGGCGGTCGATATGGCGACCTTTGCACTCTATATTTCGCTGTTCTGCACGCCGCTCGAGACGCTCGTCAATTCGGCCGAAACGTATCAGAAGGCTATCGCCGGCTTTAAACGTATGGACGAGGTGCTCTCGACCGCGCCGGATATCCAGGACAAGCCGGGCGCTACGGATCTGCAGGTGACTGCCGGCGCCGTGGAGTATCACGACGTGTGCTTTAACTACGAGGATGTCGAGCTGGGCGAGGGCTATGCCGACGAGCGTCCCGTTATCGACCATATGAATCTGTCCATCAAGCCCGGGCAGACCATCGCGCTGGTTGGCCCTTCGGGCGGTGGCAAGTCCACGACCTGTTCGCTGCTGCCGCGCTTTTATGACGTGGCTGCCGGATCCATTAGCATCGACGGCCAGGACGTGCGCGATGTGACGCAGCAGAGCCTGCGCCGCGCCATCGGCCTGGTGCAGCAGGATGTCTATCTATTTGGCGGTACGATTGGCGAGAACATCGCCTACGGCAAGCCGGGCGCCACGGCAGAAGAGATCGCCGAGGCCGCCCGTCGCGCCAACATCGATGCCTTTATCGAGTCGCTTCCGCAGGGCTACGACACCGTGGTGGGCGAGCGCGGCAGCCGTCTTTCGGGCGGACAGAAGCAGCGCGTTGCCATCGCGCGCGTGTTTCTCAAGAACCCCAAGATCCTGATTTTGGACGAGGCGACGAGTGCTTTGGATAACGAGAGCGAGGAGGCGGTGCAGGAGTCACTCGAAGAGCTGGCACGCGGCCGCACCACGATTATTATCGCCCACCGTCTTTCGACCATTAAGCATGCCGATGAGATTGCGACCGTTGAGCATGGTCGCGTTGTGGAGCGTGGCACGCACGAGGAGCTTCTCGCCCGTGGCGGCACCTATGCCCGTTACTATCGAATGCAGTTCGAAGGTGCGCGTGCGCACGAGCTCGACTGATTGATATGACAGGAAGTTTATGGCTGACAAGAACCCTTTGACTCCGGAAGAAGTGACGGAGTTATTCTCCGAAATCGATGCATCCGGCGTCTTGGATCCCACGCTCGCCAAAAAGCGTACCGAGCGCATGCGTGAGAAGGAGGCTGCGGCCAAGCGCGGTGACAAAGCGGCGCTAGCGCAGCTGCGCAGCGAGGACCGCGCGAGCCAGGCAAAACATATCGACCCGCTGTCCGAGGACGATCCTTCGGGCTCGCAGGTGAGCCATACCATTACGAAGACCGCGATGGCCGTGGTCATCGGTATTTTGGTGCTGATCGTGGGCATGCAGATTGGCTACGGCGTGATGCGTCGTCTGAACACCGCCAACCTGTCCGAGAGCGTTTCGGTCGATACCGTTTCGACCGCGCTCAAGGGTGGACTTGAATGGGGCAACGGCTTTACGCAGTTCCCGCTCGACTTCACCGTCGATGAAGCCGATGAACGCACGGGCACGGTCGAGGTGACGGTGTTGGACACATCGTCTGCCAACGAGCTCGAGCTGCTGTCCAACGGGCAGATTCAGGCCGCGGCGCTTGCGACCAACGCGTTGCTCAACGATAAGATCGACCGCGTGGTGTATAACGTTCACGCCTATATCGACGAGGATAGCAACATTCAGCACGATTCCTTCTTTGGCATGTTCCCCGCGCGCGGCCACCAGAGCGCCATTTTGACGTTCGTGTGGACCAAGAGCTCATCCAACGCCACGAGTATCGACTGGAAGATGCGCATCGTGAGTATGGATGACACCATCGCCGAGCGCATTCAGAAGCAGGTGAACTCGGTGTCGTCGTTGATTGAGGACCCGGTGGTGAGCCAGACCAAGATTGACGAGGAAAAAGCCGAGCGCGATCTGGAGCATCGTCTGCATGGCCGCGAGATTTTCCGTGGCGGCAAGCCCGATCGCACACCGTCCGAACTGCTGGAGCAGGACAAGAAAAAATAAGACGCCATCATCCCGCGTGAGCCACAAGCCCCGCGGGATGATTTTTCTGGGACGGGGATTAAAAAACATTATGCATAGAAAGTCATAATTATCATTTCGTAAACATTTCGATGAAATTAACGCCATGAGGCATGCTTGCGGTTACAATACCGCGAGGCCTAACTACACACCTTTAAGCCGGTCCTGTGAGACCGGGAAGGAGAATTATGGCGAACAACCATACCGCTGCCGCCCGCACCTTCGCGCCCAGCGAGCTTTGCCAGCGTATGCTGGCCAAAACCAGCAAGGGCACCTGCGGTCCCTGCATCCTGTATCTTGAGGATGGGACCATTTTTTATGGACGTGCATGCGGCGCTGAGGGCACCGCGACCGGCGAAGTTTGCTTCAACACCTCGCTCGAGGGCTACTTTGAGGTCATGACCGACCCGAGTTATGCCGGCCAAATCGTAACCATGACCTATCCGCAGATCGGCAACTACGGTATCGACGAGACCGACGTCCAGTCGGCCTTCCCCGGCGACGCCGTGCGCCCTGCGAGCGCTCCGGCTATGCGCGGCATGATCGTTCGCGACATGTGCACCACGCCTTCTAACTGGCGCTCGGCCGTCAGCGTGCCGGAGTATCTGCGCGCCCACGGCATCGTCGCTATCGAGGGCGTCGACACCCGCGCTCTGGTGCGCCATCTGCGCGACAATGGTTCCAAGATGGGCATTATCTCGACCGAGATCTTCGACGTCGACGAGCTTGCCGAGCGTCTGGCCGCAGCGCCCACGCTGGTAGGCGAGAACCTGGTCAAGACCGTAAGTTGCCCCGTACCTCACGAGTTTGTGGCCGCCGATCTGCCTGCCACGCATGACTTTGCGCTTTCGGCTGGC
>URVK01000014.1 GCA_900551305.1 uncultured Collinsella sp. | reverse complement strand
GTGATGGCGCATATCCGCGTGGGCAAATATCCGATGCGTGAAAAAGATGAAAAAATTCCGCTGCGTCACGGTGTGCTGGGGCAGGAAACCTGCGGTCCTGGCGGTATCGCCTACGGTATGCGCTCCATCGGCGGCGTTATCGAGATCCTCGACTACATGGAGAAGTACAGCCCCAACGCCTGGATGCTCAACTACTCCAACCCTGCGGCCATCGTCGCCGAGGCTTGCCGCGTGCTGCGCCCCAACAGCCGCATCATCAACATCTGCGACATGCCGATCGACCTCATGGATAAGATGAGCCGTATGTGCGGCATCAAGGATCGTCGCGAGCTGCAGTATAGCTACTACGGCCTCAACCACTTTGGTTGGTGGAGCAAGATCTACGACAAGGACGGCAACGACCTCATGCCGCAGATTAAGGAGCACATGGCTAAGAACGGCTACCTGGACGGCATCGAGCACGAGGCCGGCAAGGAGCAGCATGTCGAGGAGAGCTGGATTCACACCTTCGGCAAGGCCAAGGATGTCTATGCTGTCGATCCCGAGACGATTCCCAATACCTACCTCAAGTATTACCTGTACCCGGACTATGTCGTCGAGACGTCTGACCCCAACTACACTCGCGCCAATGAGGTTATGGACGGCCGTGAGAAGAAGGTCTTTGGCGCTTGCCGCGACATCATCGCCAAGGGTACTGCCAAGGACGGCGGCTTTGAGCCAGATGTACATGCCAACTACATCGTCGACCTTGCCTGCGCACTGGCCGAGAACACGCTCGAGCGCTTCCTGCTGATCGTCCCCAACGATGGCGCTGTGCCCAACTTCGACCCGACGGCCATGGTCGAGGTGCCTTGCATCGTCGGCTCCAACGGCTTTGAGAAGATCTGCCAGGGCCCGATTCCGCAGTTCCAGAAGGGTCTCATGGAGCAGCAGGTTTCCGTCGAGAAGCTCGTTGTCCAGGCTTGGGTCGAGGGCAGCTACCAGAAGCTCTGGCAGGCACTCACGCTCTCCAAGACCATTCCTTCGGCGAGCGTTGCCAAGCAGATCCTGGACGAGCTCATCGAGGCCAACAAGGATTTCTGGCCCGAGCTTAAGTAAGGACTGCAGTCTCGAACTCTCACTCATCTCTGCTTCATTTGCGCCGCCGCGGTGTCCGGATTCGCCCGGATGCTGCGGCGGCGCTATACTTATGAAGTTTGAAGTACCTGTACCAAAAGGAGCTGTCGTGTCCCTTTCCATCGGTATCGTGGGCCTGCCCAACGTGGGCAAGTCGACGCTGTTCACCGCGCTTACCAAAAAGACCGGCCTTGCCGCCAACTACCCGTTTGCCACGATCGACCCCAACGTGGGTATCGTCGATGTGCCCGATAGCCGCCTGCAAAAGCTCGCCGACATCGTCAACCCCGGCCGCATTGTGCCGGCGACGGTCGAGTTTGTCGACATCGCAGGTCTGGTGAAGGGCGCTAACGAGGGCGAGGGCCTGGGCAACCAGTTCTTGGCAAACATCCGCGAGACCGACGCCATCTGCGAGGTCGTGCGCTACTTTAAGGACCCCAACGTCATGCGCGAGGTGGGCCGCACGGGCGAGTTCGTCGATCCCGCCGGCGATGCCGACACCATCATGACCGAGCTCATCCTGGCCGACATGGGCACGCTCGAGAAACAACTGCCCAAGCTCGAGAAGGAGGCCAAGCGCGACAAGGAGCTCATGCCCAAGTTCGAGGTGGCCAAGCGCCTGCTCGCCTGGCTCAACGAGGGCAAGCTCGCCGCATCCATGGAGATGACCGACGAGGAGCGCGCTGCTGCCAAGGGCTTGTTCCTGCTTACTATGAAGCCCATCCTGTATGTGGCCAACGTAGACGAGGACATGCTCAACGAGGACCTGGCGCCCATCGACGGTGTCAAGCCGCTACCCATCTGCGCCAAGATCGAGGCCGAGCTTTCCGAGCTCGATCCCGAGGACGCCGCCGACTACCTGGAGAGCCTGGGCTTGGAGCAGCCCGGCCTGGACGTGCTCGCGCAAGCAGCCTACAAGCTGCTCGGCCTGCAGTCGTTCTTTACGGCTGGCGAGATGGAGGTCAAGGCCTGGACGGTTCGTCAGGGCGCGACCGCCCCGCAGGCCGCCGGCGTCATCCACACCGACTTTGAGCGCGGCTTTATTAAGGCCGAGGTTATTGGCTATGACGACTACATCGAGCTCGGCGGCGAGCAGGGCGCCAAGGCCGCCGGCAAGCTGCGTATTGAGGGCAAGGACTATGTCATGGCCGATGGCGACGTCGTGCACTTCCGCTTTAACGTGTAAGGACGACGCATATGTTTAAATATGGCAAAAAAGCTGGCTACATGGGTATTGCGCTGCTCGTACTTGCGGTGATTCCGCTGGTGGTTGCAGCGTTTGTGATCCCCAACATTGGCCCCGAGGTGGCAACGAAGTTTAACGCAGCCGGCGAGGTGACGCGCTGGGGTAAGAGCTACGAGCTGCTGGCACTGCCGGTGCTCAACCTGCTGCTGAGCGTGGCGACGTACTTTACGGCGGGACGCCAGGCAAAGAACAACGAGGACTCCGCTGTGATGGCACGTCTTGCGTGCGAGCGCTACCTGCGCAACGGCTGCATCACGGGCGTGTTCCTCAATGTAATCAACGTCTACTTTATGTATTCGGCGATTACTGGAACGGGCTTTGGCTTTGGTTTCTAGCTTGTCCTTTTAGGCAACGAGCCTGCACACATATTCAATGGCTGCTGCGAGGCCGCCGCTCGATCGTGGTTTAAAGACCATGTCGGCGGCGGCCTCGTTTTCGTATCCGGCGCCGCGAAGGGCAAGTGCGATACCGGCTTCCAGGAGAAGGGGCAGACCTCGTTGGCTGGTTGCGATTACGGCAGCCTGCTTGAGCGAGCAGCTGTGCGCTTGGCATTGGATGGCAAGTTCACCTTGCGCCGGGCAAGGGACCAGAACGGCGGCGACGCGACTTGATAGCAATGCAAATGCTGTGCGCTCATCGGGCGAAAGGCATTCTGCTTCAACGACGACGAGCTTGGGCGGCGCGCTGTTTGCGCGAAGCGTGGCTCGGTACATGCGGACCGAAGAACCCGACATAGAAAACTCCTGTGTATTCGGCAAAACGTAAACTATAGTTTACGTTTATGTTCGGCTCCATTTCAAACTCGGCTGCATGGACGAACGTGCGAAACAGATTCTTGGCAGGCGGGTCGAAGAGACACGCAGGGACCTTGGTATCTCCAAGGTTGATTTTTGTGTGGCGACAGGAATCAGTCGACCCTACCTCGACCGAATCGAAGATGGGACGGCAAATTTCACGCTCAAGGTTCTATTTAAGATCGCGCCCGCACTCGGCATGACGGTGTCAGAGCTTCTCGAGGGTATCGAATAGGGCGTTCCCCGCTGCTAATTGACGCTCTTTGGGCGGGTCCCCCTGGTTGCGATGTGCAAAATCGCGAGTATTCAGCACCTGTTCAGCCGTAGATGGTAGCTCGGGCGGCTGGCTTTGCTTTTTTGACAGTAGTTAATCCACACGCTAAATAAAAATGTGGAATAAATATTTACCAGACGCCTCTTTTGTCTAAAAGTTCGTCTAATAATCGGTCGATTCTATGCCTCCGGCGGAGAAATTGCAGAATACTCCGATTTTTGCACGGCCCGAGGGGGACCACCTGTCGTTTGAGGCTGCGATAAGTGGAACTGCCTTAGGGATTACGCCATCGGGATGCGGTCGTGGTTGACTTGGCTGTAGAACAGGCGCTGAATCTCTGCCGCATCACGTGACTGGCCGAGCGCCCACATGGTTTTGGCCACGAGCGTCTCGGTGGTCATGTCGTCGCCGCGCAAAATACCCGGATGATCGGCGTAAGCTCGGCCGACCTCATAAACACCCAGGTCGAGGCCCTCCTCGGGGACCTGCGTGGTCATAACGACGGTGCGGCCCGAATCGACCCAACGGAAAATTGCCTCTTGGAACGACTCGCCCGACTCACCAAACTCGGGGATACCGCCAATGCCAAAGGTCTCCAAAATCACGGCGTCGTAGCTATCGGCAAGGGCGTCGAGGATGCCCGGATTTACGCCGGGCGTGAGCTTAAGGACAAACACGCGCGGGTCGATGCTGTCGTAGAAACGCACCGGGTTTTCGCCCTGATGCGTGCCGTGAAGCCCGTTGCGCACGATGCGGTCGTTGCGGATATAGGCGATGGGCGGATAGTTGACGCTAATGAACGCGTTAAAGCTCATGGTGCGCTGTTTGCGGGCGCGCGTGCCGGCAATGGCTACGCCGCCAAACACGATTGAGACGTCGTGCGAGTGTTCGTCGAGCGCATAGAGCAGGCTCTGGTACAGGTTGAGCTTGGCATCGGTAAAGGGATTGCCCATGGGCTTTTGCGAGCCGGTGAGTACGATGGGCTTGGGGCTGTCCTGAATCAGGTAGGAAAGCGCTGCCGCGGTATAGCTCATGGTGTCGGTGCCGTGCAGAATCACGAAGCCGTCGTGGTCGGCATAACCCTCGACGACGACGTCGCGGATACGCATCCAGTCACTGGGGCGCATATTTGTGCTGTCGATGTTCATGGGCTGCATGACGTCGAGCTCGCAGAGGCCCGAGATCTCGGGGACGCTCTGGGCGAGCTCCTCACCGGTCAGGGCGGGGGAGAGGCCGTTGCCGTCCTCGGTCGATGCGATGGTGCCGCCCGTGGCGATGAGAAGGATGCGCTTCATGCTGGTATTCCTATCGTATTTGCCGCCACAGAGGCGGAGTCGTTCGGCAGTATTGTGGCACAGGGCGTCCAATGTTCAAACGTATTACATCATCCGTAACGTTTGGTAACACTTCAATTGCCGTCAAATAGGGGCCCAGGTCGTGCGTTTGCCGTGCGCTGATGGCTGCGAGGGGCAAGAAACCCCATATAACGTGTACACTATGGAGGTTATTTTCGTTCATTCACGCGGGTGGGCACCGGCTCCCCGCCAACAAGAGGGGGAACCATGGATCAAAAGGCTTCCGCAAAGGTCCTCGTACTCGACTTTGGTGCGCAGTACGGTCAGCTCATTGCCCGTCGCGTCCGCGACCTCAACGTGTATTCCGAGATCGTCCCCTGCGACATCTCGGCCGACGAGATTCGCGAGATGAACGCCTCTGCGCTCATCCTTTCCGGCGGCCCGGCCTCCGTGTACGCCGAGGACGCTCCGTCCATCGATCCTGCCATCTTTGACCTGGGCCTTCCCGTCCTGGGCTTTTGCTACGGCCATCAGATCACGGCCGTGACGCTCGGCGGCAAGGTCGGCCACTCCGAGGTGGGCGAGTACGGCCGCGCCACCATCACGCGCACGGCAGGCGCCAAGCTCTTTAACTCCACGCCCATGGAGCAGACCGTGTGGATGAGCCATCGCGACGCCGTTTCCGAGGTGCCCGAGGGCTTTACCGTTACCGCCAGCACCGACGTGTGCCCGGTTGCTGCCATGGAGTGCGTCGAGCGCAAGATCTTCACCACGCAGTTCCACCCCGAGGTCAAGCATTCCGAGTACGGTCAGCAGCTGCTGAGCAACTTCCTGTTTGAGATCTGCGGCCTGGAGCCCAACTGGAGCATGGACAACCTGGTCGAGACCATGACGGCCGAGTTCCGCGAGAAGGTCGGCAACGACCGCGTGATTCTGGCCCTGTCCGGCGGCGTCGACTCCTCCGTCGTGGCTGCGCTGGGCGCCCGCGCCGTAGGCAAGCAGATGACCTGCGTGTTCATCAACCACGGTCTGCTGCGCAAGGGCGAGCCCGAGCAGGTGGAGGAGGTCTTCACCAAGCAGTTTGACGTCGACTTTATCCACGTCCACGCCGAGGACCGTTATGCCGAGCTTCTGGCCGGCGTGACCGAGCCCGAGGAGAAGCGCCGCATCATCGGTACGCAGTTCTGGAAAGAGTTCTTCGCCGTGGCGCAGCAGCTCGAGACCGATGGCAAGCCGGTCAAGTACCTGGCTCAGGGCACCATCTACCCCGACATCATCGAGTCTGGCGCTCGCAAGACGGGCGGCAAGACGGCCACCATCAAGAGCCATCACAACCTGATCCCGTTCCCCGAGGGCGTGCACTTCGACCTCATTGAGCCGCTCGATCACTTCTTTAAGGACGAGGTCCGCGCGCTTGGTCTGGCACTGGGTCTGCCGGGTCACATCGTGTTCCGCCAGCCTTTCCCGGGCCCGGGTCTTGCCATCCGCATCATCGGTGCGGTCGACAGGGAGAAGCTCGAGATCCTCAAGAACGCCGACGCTATCGTGCGCGAGGAGCTCGATGCCTACAACCAGCGTCTGTTTGAGCAGACCGGCGAGCGCAACTCCGAGCATAGCTGCTGGCAGTATTTCGCGGTCCTGCCCGACATCAAGTCCGTTGGTGTCATGGGTGACGAGCGCACCTACCAGCGCCCGATCATCCTGCGCGCCGTCGAGTCCAGCGATGCCATGACCGCCGACTGGGCCAAGCTGCCCTACGACGTGCTGGCCCGCATCTCCGGCCGCATCGTTGCCGAGGTTCCCGGCGCCAACCGCAAACAGACGGCGTGTGCTACGACATCACGTCCAAGCCGCCCGCGCCCATCGAGTGGGAGTAGAACAGACGTTCGATTCTATGCTATAGTGTTTGCCAATGGGCGCGGCATCTTCCGAATCCGCGCCCATTGCTATACGGGCCTTACGATGACGAGCTGACGATCATAGGCGCCATGCGTGCATTTGCGGCGGAACGGGGATATGCGCCCGACTTCTCCGAATCCCGCCTCTGTCACGAGATTTACCTCTCCGACCCGCGCAAGTACGCGCCGGAGAAGCTCAAGACCGTGATTCGCCATCCCATCAAGCCGATTTAGCGAAACGAGCGCCGCCGTGCGGTCCGGCTTTTGGGGTTTATCAATTGGTAGTCCGCGTCGATCGAGCAAGCTGCCCTGCCTCCCGGCAGGTGCGTAATCCCCTTGGTCGATCCGTCTCGAGGTGCGCTCTTTGCTCATCTTGTGGCGTGGAGTTACGATACTCCTAAAAGTGTAACCAGATTCGAGTTTTAGGAGCAGCTTTTGAAGGGTGGCAGACTCAGGAACCGCGATAGATACCTCGAGGAGGCGATGCTCTTCCGTGACACCGACCTCATCAAGGTGATCACGGGCGTGCGCAGGTGCGGCAAGTCGAGCCTTCTCGATCTAATTAGGATGGCCGTCGAGTCTGAAGGAGTCGCTGGCCGCGGCTTTGTGAGCGTCAACCTGGAAAGCAAGGGTACGGGCATCAAGACGGAGGACCAGCTTTATGATTACGTTCGCGGGCGCCTGTCGGACAAGGGTCGCACCTACGTTTTCATAGACGAGCCCCAGAGAATCGATGGCTGGCAGGATGCGGTCAACGCAATGAGGATCGACTTCGATTGCGACATCTACCTCACGGGCTCGAATGCGTATCTTCTCTCGAGCGAGCTGGCCACCTATCTCTCCGGGCGCTACGTAGAGGTAAAGATGCTGCCCCTGTCCTTCTCTGAGTTCGCCGACTTCTGCGGAATCGAGTTCGTATCGGGAACTTCGGTGGCTCTCACTCCCGAGGGGGATCCCGTTCTCTTCGACGACATGCTTACTCGTTACCTTGAGTACGGGGGCATGCCAGCCATCGCATCCCTCTCGACGACCCAGGCGCAGCACTCGGCGTACATGTCCGGCGTCTACGAAGCCATCGCCGTGCGTGATATTGTCAACCGTGAGCGCGGGAAGGGCAAAAGTGCGGTGACTGACCCTTCCCTGCTGCGCCATGTGGCCGAATTCCTGGCTGACAACATCGGCAACGAGTGCTCGTCGAGTCGAATCGCCGGCGCGTTAACTTCTGCGGGGCCGAAGACCACGAACAAGACCGTTTCCTCGTATGTGGGTGCGCTTGAGGAGGCCTTCCTGTTCTATCGTGCCACGCGTTACGATTTGCACGGCAAGGCGCTCCTCAAGACGAACCCAAAGGAGTACATCGTCGATACCGGCTTCAGGACCTGGATGGCCGGCTATAGGGTCACGGATACTGGCCGTCTGTTCGAGAACGCCGTGTATCTCCAGCTGCTCTACGAAGGATGGAGCGTGCATGTGGGCAAGCTCTATGGCAAGGAAGTCGACTTCGTTGCGACGAAGGACGGGCGCGTGCTCTACGTGCAGGCGACTGACGAGATGTTCGCAAGCGAGACCAGGGAGCGAGAGATCGCCCCTCTGAAGTCGATACGAGACAACCACGAGAAGATCGTGGTCGTGAGGCAGGGTTCCTACGACACGGATATCGACGGCATCCGCATCGTGAGCGCGAGGGATTTTTTCCTCTAGGGCCATGCGATTCATCGCGAGGCAGTTAGGTCAAGTGAGAAACATGCCTGACATCGGTTTGCTGACGATCTAAAACAGTAAGGAGAAGCTTGGACAATCGCAAAATCGAGCAGAACGCGGTCAATGCTGTCAAGCAGGCTTTCGGCGATGTCGCTTGCGTCTATGCGTATATAGATGAGAACGACAAGACCGAATGCACCGACGGGCACCTGCAAGTCTACTCGTCTTCTTCCTTCACGATTGAGACCGTTGAAGGCCAGTTGCCGTTTCAGGTCAAGGGGACCACTTCGAAAAGAAAATCGGACCGACCTAAGCGGCAAGTTCGAGTTTCAGACCTCAGGCACTATCTCAACATTGCTGGAGGCTGCATCTATTTTTACGTCTACTGTGGGAGCGAGGCTCGTTCAGCGGAGGTTTTCTACAGACTTTTGCTTCCCTATGACCTAAAGAAGATTCTGGCCGATATTCCGGAGCAACAAGAGCGCATCTCTTTGCGTTTCGACCGGCTTCCATCAGACGCGGCGGAATTGACGCGGCTTGTCAGAAGGGCGGTCAAGGACAGAGCAAAGCAGCGAGCAGTCGCTGGCATCGCCCCCAAGACAATCGAGG
This sequence comes from uncultured Collinsella sp., assembly GCA_900551305.1. GTDB lineage: Bacteria > Actinomycetota > Coriobacteriia > Coriobacteriales > Coriobacteriaceae > Collinsella. The sequence continues at coordinate 7,142 of URVK01000014.1, read as the reverse complement.
AATTTAAGGACGCCGGCCTTTGCTTTGATGAGTGCGAGTTTGGAATCGAGCTGCTCGAGGGCGAGTCGCCCGCAAGCTTGGCTCCATACAGGAACGGGCTGTATATCTACGGGAAGAGCCCCTGGGGAGAGCTGTATCCCTTGAATAAGCTTGAAAACATAGTTGGCGTCGCGATTGGGTCTCGGCATGACGTCAGCTCTGGTGATGTTTCCCTAAATGCGGTGGTCATGGCCGGAGAAAATGAGAATGGCGAGCACGTTTTCTTCAGGGGTTTCGACATATGCCTCTCCACCAACACAATCACCCTCAGCGAGACCGGAACTCTTGTCGAGCGCATGGAAGAGTTGGCCCTCATGCGCGCATTGATGCAAACCGGTACGCTTTCCATAGACGGAAGCGGCTTTGCTCGCGGGTGCAAGTTGAGCGGAGGCGACCTCGACGCCCTTGAGAGTCGATTGCAGTCGCTGGAGATTATCAAGCGGGTTGTCGACGCTCTTCATTACAAGCCAGAGCTCGACATCAGTGCGTTGACCACTCAGGATTTAAGAAACATCGAGACAATTTACAAGGGATTGGTTGAGAACGCACCCCTCCACTACAAGGATCGGCAAAACGGATTCGGATATATCAATCTGGGGAACCATCCGATTAAGCTCGTGTTTTACCAAGTATCTGAAGATATGTACCGAATGGTCGATGGGCTTCGACTGGATGACCTGACGGTCTCGGTGTTCTTCCGGGGCGAGGGGGATGCCCCCGTAGTCGTCGCGCCTCTGTTCGTCCAAACGATGCAGGACTATATGAGGCTTGCCAATATCGATGCCGAGGTGTTTGCCGCTACGTTGAAGCAGTATCCAGTCACCGAAGTTAGCTCTGCCTACGTCAACGACAAGATGCTTGAAATGCTATCAGCCTACGATCAAGATGCGTGCTGTAAGGAAGAGTTGCTGAAATGCTGCGAGATGACCGTAGACGCCCTGGAAGCTTTTGCGGATCGAGAGGCAACCCTGATAAATCGATATCAAATTGCCGCTCGAAAGCGAGATCTTACTAGCGAGGAGAAATCTGAGTTAATGGCAATCCAGCTGAATTCAGATAGTGCGCTGTCGAAAGCATGCGCAGCAGCCTTGCGCGGAGACTCGGACATGGCCTCTGCGCTCAGAGCGTCACTTGACGAAGAGGCACGAACGACGCTCGGCTCATGGCCGATCGGCCGTTTCTTCGCATAAGACCGCATAGACTTTTTGAGGCATCAAAATGAAGCTACTCGTCGAATCGATTAGAAATGCGGTTGAGAAAGACTGCCTTATCCCAGCCCTTATGTCTTCCCTTACCATTCCCGACGCCATGGGGCAGCTTCTTTATCCCAATCTCGTCCTTCATAACGGGAAGAGAGCGGCGGGGCGGCAGTATGTGAAGTGGTTTGATGACTGGGCGGCAAACGACTTCCTGTTTTCGGGAGACCCCTCGAACGAAGGTGAAACGATTCCAGGTCAAATCTTTAATGGGAAGATGTGCTGGAAGCTCCGGTGCTCCCTGTTGCATTCAGGCGACTACGATGTGTCGGTCGATGCTCCCGAGAAAGACGAGAGCTTCGACTACGACTACAAGTTCGAGCTTGTCCTCCACGGGTGCAACGCCCTCTGCTCTTCCTGGCCGTCGCCCAAGAGCGGGATGCGTGCGACTAAGAGCGTGACGTTCCGCGGTGATGCGGCGTCGCTCGCGAGCTCGCTGTGCAACGCCGCGGAGGCCTGTCTTAAAGAAACGGGCGAAACGGTCAGTTACCCCAATCTGGAGTTATTCGACGTGGCTGCATGGGCGGATAGATTCAATACTTGCTGAGCCATCTCGTCAAACTCCTTGTGTGCTAAACGTTGGTGTTGGCGCCCCGGAAAAGGGGTGTGGCCAGCGCCTAGAATCTTCAGCTACCACGCTGAGACGATAGGAGATGACCACATGGACACTATGGCGCACGAGGCGCCCGCGACGCCGTTGCTTGCGTTTCGCTATCGCTGCTTGAAGCGTGTCGCTTGGGGCCCTGGCCGGAGGAGAGACGACCGCTCCCTGCGAGACTGCGGAACCACCTATATCCGCTTGCTGCGGGCTTGCTTGAACCAGTTCCTCTTGAAAGAACCTATACCTCCGAAGAACTTGTTGTACGTCTCACCGTTCTCCTTGGCCTCGTACTTGACCAAGGCAAGTTCGATGGTGCAGAGGTAATCCGCCACTTGCTCGAGGCGGTAATCGGTCATCGAGGTCTTGCGGCGTCGGACGACCCCTTTTGAGAGGACCTTGCCCACCGAGCGGTCAAGCGCCTGTATGACAATGTCCTGACCGTTGTCGTAGTAAACCTTCACATCGTCGAAGGATTGAAAGAAGCCCAGGTGTTCAATCATGGCAGAGGAGATATCGCGCCCCATACGTTCCATTAGCCTTGCCGGGTCTTCGAACTGGCTGCGGTGGTAGACGAACGTGATATAGGAAATGGGAAGTTTGCGGACGAACGAGGAGAAACGGGCGAGCATAACCTTGCGCTGCTCGATGTCAAGAAACTCATAGTCCTTGTGCCCGTTCACGAGAGGCTCGGAGTGAAACGGAATGTTAGGGAGATCGGCCCTGACAAGCTTGGCCTCATAGCCCGTGACCGCCTCAGCGATGCTGCCTTCCTGGTCGTGAAAGACGAGTACGAGCGGGTAGTAGCGAGCTTTGCCGCCGCGGTCGCCGCTCTCGTCGACGAAGATGCTGAGCTCCTTGGCCAATGGGGACTCCTAATGGAATGGATAAAAAAATAGCCGGGGGACTCCCCCGGCACTTGGAGGTAGCTTAATGAGCCACCAACAACCTTATAGCGTGTGCTGGCGGTGAGTGCAAGAGGGGAACGGGATGAAACCGCTGTTGATAGTGCCCCTGAAATAGATTCGCAGCTTCTTCAAGATTACGGAACACGAGAATTTATCGTCGGAGCTGGTTTGCGATAACAACCCGAAGCTTGCCTTTGTCTGTATGAACCTGATTCAGAGGCGCAGTGACACCATCCACGAGGGCGTGCCTGAGCTCCTTTCGTCTCGAGACTCCCTCGCGTGCCCGGCCGCGAGCAGCTCCCGGGACGGTCGCCGCCGTCATTTCCTGCCGCTCCTCGACTCGATGTGGGCGTCCACTGACGCCCTCGACACCAGGAGCTTCCTTCCGAGCCTGTACGAGTCGATCTCTCCCGACCAGATGAGGCCGTATGCCTTGTTTCGGCTTGCCCTCATGTACTCCTGCATCTCGATTACCGTTATCCATTCGTCGCGATCTTGGTTGCCCTCGGGCGCGACGCATTCGGCTGTGTGTACCATGGTTCCTCCAATCTTCCCGTGCGGCACCGCGCGAGCACACCGCACGGCACCGTGTCCCTTTTCGTCTGCACGACGATTGAACCGCCTGATGTCGATTGGTGAGCACGGCGGGAGCGGAGACGGGTCGAGCTGGGTCGAGCTGGTCGTGCCTTCACGAAACGGCCATGAGCCGCGTGCCTTAGCTGGCAGCTAAGTTCCCGAAAAGTAAAAGGCGCCCATGCGGGCGCCTGCCTAGTAGCTGGAGTTGTTCGGTTGTGGACGGAATGCTCGTCTTCCGCGGTGCTGTCGTCCGGGGTCCGGCATCTGTCGTTCGCCTCTTTTGTCGTGTTTGATGTTGCGTGTTCTGCGAGCGACCTTGCACAGGTTTTCAGCCCGTTGCCCCAGGTGCGCCCGGGTAAATGGTACCCACCCGCTGGGACATGGTTCGCCATAGCTAGCGTTTTGACAATGGGAGGCAGGCGAGCGGCGTAGACATCGGCGCCGAATCAGAAGCAAACGATGCCGCCTATCTCAACCCTGTGTCTTTCGATGGTTTTTGCCGCCAGCAGTTATCACCCGGTAGAAAGTAAAGCCGTCTTCGTTTTGATAGGCCTGGAGCGTTGAATCGGTGCCACGAAGGGCATCTTCCAGTGCGGCGATTATCTCGCTTCCTTTCCCAGGTGAGGGTTCATTTGCCAATTCGGCCAAATAAAGACTTGCGAGGTTTGCATAGTCCTGTGGCGTCATGATGCTTGAATTGGATTCAGGGGTCGCTCTTTTTGTGGGGGAAGCCTCGTAAAGCGCGGCCGCTTTTGCATAATTCTTCGGTATCCATCTGCCGAATAGATACTCCCTTGCAAGGCGCAGCTTCATCGAGGGAGATTCCATTTCGGAAAGAATGGCATTGCCCCTATCGGCTGAGGCGTTCGAAATCAAGCCACGCAAATGTAATCCGGCATACTGGATTCGTTGATACCACATGAGGCCATCTACGCCCCGTTTTTCAAAATAGTAGGCTGCCTTTTCGTAGTCGACGGGAGTGATTTCATCACCTGAATAATACGCATCCGCGAGGTTCGATGCTGCGAGTGTAAATCCTTCGGCCACTAATGCCTCATTGAAGCTGTGCCAAAGGTGGAAGGACGCGCGAGAGTCGTTAGGGAGTTTGCAGATCCATTTCGGAAATGCGGCGCCGTAGGCATTCAGGGGATCGCGAGATGTCGCTATGTCATGCGCCTCGGTTTCCGCTTGTCGTTTTAGCTCCGCTATTTGAGCATAGCGCGCATCGTATTCCTCCCTGTTCCTTTCTCGCGTCTCTCGGATCATCTTGATGGACTCTTCGAAATACTCCTTGTAATGGCTTTCCTTCAGCGAGCTATTTGCGCTCTTCACAAAAAGCTCCATGCGGTCAAGGGCCTCGCATGACCACGGTTTGACGTACTCCATGGGTTCGTTTGTCGATTCGTGCGAATCGTAGTTTTTGTCATCCACGATTTTTACGAAGAGCTCGTATTGCTCTTTAGAGAGCCATATGCCCAAGGGGTGAATGTGCAGGACGATCGTTCGCAGCGCGGTTAGGTCCCAGCTGCCCATGTCCATTTTCTCGAGACCAACGCGGTCAAGTGGCGCGGTTACCGCGTCATAGCTAGGCTTAAAGCGAGGGTTCTCGTCGCCCCTGCGGCGCGCCTCGTCGCAAATGGACTCAACCTGCCTTGTCCAGCTTTCACTATCCGGGCACCTTTCTTTGACCCATAGCTTTAAATACTCTTGGATTATTCTTGTCGCGGTCTTTTTTACGTTGTAGATAATCTGGCTACTGTCGTTCATCTCTGCTCCGTCCCGCAGGTCAAAGCCTTTAAAAGGGTGTCTTTGCTCTCCGAATCGAGTCGATTGGGGTTGTTTTCTTGTTGGCGGCTTTTCAGGCCAATTGCAAAATAGCAGCTTCCAGTGCGGCTTTATAGCCCTCTGCGACCGCTTCGTAATCTCGCATATAGGATTCGAAGTCGGAGGCGGCGGCATTCGGGAAGCTCCCGACCCATCGTTTTCCCTTCGGCTTCGCCAGCTTCACCGCGCCGCCCATTCCGAATAGCCACCTGAAAAAAGTGGGTGACAGCATCACGTTGACGCAGGCGTAGCCGACGACATTGTCTCCGCCGCTCTCGTCGATATGGCAGAACTTGAGGTCGTGGCCGAACCTTTCGTAAACGTACTTGGCATGACTGCCGGAGACTTTGAGGAACAGTGTCCTGGCGGTGTCCGAGCCGAACATGTCGATCCGCTGGCGCGTGTCCGCGACAACCCGCGTCCTCAGCGCTTCGACCTTTTCATAGTCCGACAGCGGCTTTCCGGTGACAACTGGGTCTACGATATCGTCTAGTCGGTGGAAGTAGGGGCTTGAGGAACCGCTTTCGTCGACATGCATGATCTCGAGGTAGTATCTGCCGAAGCTGAACACGATCGCCACCGGGTCCTCCTCGTACGGCCCGATTTTTACGATTGATCCGTTCATTAGGTGAACCTGCTTCTTGAAGGCCATCCTTTCGTTCGTCCGAATCGCTTGAGATGCGGCATGGAGGACGCTGAAAATCGCGTCAGTGTCCTTGCCGGCCTTGCGGTCGACGAACACGGTCTCCACGCTTTCGTCGACGTCGTAGTCGGAAGAGAATGCAAGCACCTTCGAGGAGATTTCGTCTTTCTGCCCCTCGCCGATGAAGGAGCTCGTCCCCAGCACGTCCGAGATGAGAATCGCCTCCTCGGACGACAAGGGCTTGTTCACGGCCCTGAACCCGACGTTCTCGCCGTGGCCTGGTATCGCTACGCGGATCCCCATTGGCATGCTTTCGCTTATCTGGTGCAGGTCCTTGAGGATGGCGTTCTCCGACGTCGGCTTTTCGGAGCAGATGCCTATGACGCGTGCGATTTCCGATGCGGATATGCCCGTTCTCTCGTCAGTGAATCGGACGAGAAGGTCGAGGACGGACAGGATCCTGCTTCTCGATGTGCCGCTCGCTGCGAATCCGGATTCCTTTAACTCGGAGATCTCCTCCTCGGTAAATGTCCTAGACATGGCAGGCCCTCCATAAACAGCATTATTGCCTATGAAATTGTAGGTAATCAAAGCCTGTCAGAGGAGACGAAATTCCGATGGCGGTTGAAAATAAGGGCCGAAGCAATGGAAAAGAGCGAAGGAGATAACCATGAACAATGCTAGACAGGCGGTAGGCATCCCGACGATTTCGCCAATCGAAGCCGTAGCGGAGATGGCGTGCGATGACGGAAAGAAGGCCCTCGGCTTTTCGTCGGAACAGCTGATTGCCGCTTGCGGCCTGGTTTTGATGGGCGTCGTGATTTTAGCCGTGTCGAACTACAGCCTCGCCATCGCCAAGGGGGATTTCAGGCTAGACCTGCGCCCTGCGTACTAGGCGATACACCCACGCGAAAACAATAACCGCTGTTGTGGGGTGCAGCGCCGGCGACGCGCGCCAAAGAATCAACGCTCGATTTAAATGATAGGAGACCATATGGAACGCAGCGATTTTCCCGAAGTTGGCACCAGGTTGACGTACGGGGAGGCGATCCCCGCATACAACCGCTTCGAGCGATCGATGCTTGAGAGGGTGTACGGGGATCGCCTCCCCGTACGTCAACTTTACCTCAATGGTCGACCTTACGGCCTTTACCCGTGAGGATCAAAATGAAGCCATTGAGTCGGTGCTCAATACTTACGCCGTTCGATATGGCGATGACTATGCGGCCTCGGGCTGGGGTGCCTCGCCTCCTGCATCGCGATCTTCCTCGCGGCGCTCGCCGTGGCGTGGGCGGCAG
>URVK01000013.1 GCA_900551305.1 uncultured Collinsella sp. | reverse complement strand
CCTCCACCGGCTCGGCAGCGGAAACCTCGTCATTGAACTCTTCAGCCTGGACAGCCTGATTCTGATCCTCGGGCACGATGGCGCCAATCAGCGTCTCGTCGGCAGACGCACCCTCAAAGCCCTCGATCTGCTCGTCGAAAGCCTCACCCTGTTCGGGCTCGGTCTGAGTGTCGGGAGCAATCGGCTGACCGAACTCGTCCTCGGCGTAGGTAGGCTCTTCGTACTCGATGGTGTTGCCGTAGTCGTTTTGCTGCTGGGCCGCGGCATACTCCGCCGCTGCACGCGCCATTTCCTCGGCACGACGCTTTTGCTCCCCAAAATAGGTATCGAACGGAACATCGTCGGGAAACTCGTTTTCGCCCTGGAAGGGAGCAACGTTGTCCATAACGCCGAGCATAGCGGCGACAGAAGACTTGTTGCACACCGCGCCGGACGTATAGGGAAGAATGTGGCGGTTAGAGATGATGTTTGCCGCGTTGGCAAGTGCAACGAGGGAAGCGAGGATCGCGACAATCCACAGCAGAACCTTGAGCGCGCCGGGGAGCGGCAGGATACGCAGGATGGCAACGGCAGCAGGGGCAACCGTGGCAACAGGCAGCAGCTTGGCGATGAGCGCACGATACGAAGCATAGGGCTCGCGGGCGAGCAGCTCAGCACGGGGAGAGTCGTAGTGTGCGACAACGACCACCGGGCGGTTACGCGGGGACGCGAGCGGGCCCGAGGCCTTGTGATAGGCGATGACATTTTGGCTCACGCCTGTCTTGCCCAGGCGCGAAACCACGGGGTGCCCTGTGCGCTCGAGCACGTAAAGAACGGCGCCGACAATGGCCAGCAAGGTGCCGACCAAGCCGATACCGCCGCCGATGCCCATCAGCAGGGCACCGGCAAACGCAAGAATACCGGTAACGGCAAATGCCAACCTACTGGGCGCCGGGGCATTGAACTCCTGAACCTCGGGATCAAAGCCGTGGTTGCGGAAGATCTGAGCGATATCCTCGGCAGCCAAGCGCTCTTCTTCGCTGCACGCCGGCGTAATGCCGGTGTTCTGCAGCAGGTGGTTAATATAGTTCTGGGTGTTCGCCATGTGCGCTCCACATCCATAATCCGACAAATAGGCCCAATGCATGCACATTAGAACCGTATATAGTCGAAAGTATACCCCGAGCGAGCGCAAACGACCGAATTCGGGCCATCTTAACGCCCCGAGCGGACAAGGATGTAGCCTAATCTCCATATCGGACTAAAATCATGGCAGCAAACCACCTTCTCATGCGAGGACCCTATGACGGCAAGCGACACGACCGAGACAATTAAAAAGGGGAATTCGGAGCCCAGTTTCGATAAAACGGCTCAGCGCATCCTCAATCTTTTCTTTGTGCTCAATAGCTCCCCCGAACCGCTGACGACCGAGCAGATCGTCTTGGATTCTGACCTGGGATATGGCTCGGGCAATATCGACTCGGATAAGCGCAAGTTTCGACGCGATCGTGACAAACTGCTCGAACGCGGCATCTTAATCAAGGAGGTTCGCCCCACCGGCGCGCAGGAGACCGAGGAAAGCTCGTGGACAATCGACCGCGAGCACACGTTTGCTGCAGGCGGCCTCATCACCGCAGACGACGCCGATATCCTGCTCAACGCCATCGACCAGACGCTAACCGCCGGGCCCGGTGACGTTGAGCTATTGATACCCTGCCCAACCCCACCGACCAGACGCTAGCGGCCGGCTCATCCACTTTTGCCGCACCGCTTGCCGATATTCGCTCCAAGATTGCCTACCTCACCGGTAGGACGACGGTGGACGAAGCACCGATCCGCCGCTCTCCCACCGTCGATGCGGTATGGAGCGCCTTTGCCGAGCGATGCGCGCTGCGATTTTTATATCAGAACGGACGCGGTGAGCAGAAAGAACGTACCGTCTGCGTCTACGGCATGTTCGAGCGCGAGGGCGTGGCGTACTTCTGCGGCCTCGACAACGTCACCGGCGACATCAGGACATTCCGCTGCGACCGTATCGTTCGCGCTTGGCGTCCTTCGAAGGCCTACGTCATCCCCGCGGACTTCAACCTCAGCGACTACCTGTTCTTTGAATTCGATTTTGCCGACCGACCGCCCGTTGCAGCCACGTTCTCATTCGCCCCTCAGACGCAGATCGATATGATCAACGGCCTCACGCGTGGGCGAGGTGAGCTCGTACACACCGATGTGGGATGGACCTGGACCGTTGACGTGCGCGATCTTGAAGCCGGCGCCTCATTTTGCATGGCCCACGCCATGGACGGCATGAGGCCCGTGGCCCCCAAATCGCTCAAACAGGCGTGGAACCACCTCATTGAAAGGACGGTGCACGAGTATGCCCGTGCGTAAACTCACCAGCGAGCAGAGACTCTCGCGCGCCATCGACATCATGGAGGCCCTCTACGCCGCCGGCGAGAGCGGCATGACACGAACCGAGATTTGCAGTCGCTTTGACATCACGGGGGTATCGCTCGACGAGATTCTCGAGATCGTCTCGACGCTCGCGAACCGAGAATCGGGCGCGCGCATCATCTGCGAATGCCGCGGCGAGCGTGTGGTCCTCACCGGTGACGCCGGGCGTGTGCTACCGCTGCGCTTGAGTGCCGCCGAGGGCGCTGTGCTCAACCATGAACTTGAATCGTTGGGGATCGAGCCGCATACGGCAGCTCGGATTCGACATGCCCTTCTACCCGAAGAGCTCGGCTATAACCAGCGCGTCTTTGACACCGTCAACCACGGGTCGCACTGGCAGCAGCTGAGCTGCGCCATTCAGGACGGTGTTCGCTGCCGCATCTCGTATCGCTCGATGGACGATGCACGGCCACGTGAGCGTCTGGTCGACCCCTTGCGCATTACGGCAAACGGCGACCAAACATACCTGATTGCCTGGGACATCGCGGTCGATGAGCAGCGCACCTATCGCATGGATAAAATCGAGGGACTCGCCTTGACGGAAGACTCCGTCGTGCCTCATGCACCGGACGTCACATCCCTCCACGATTCCCTTGCTCGGACGCAGCGTAGCGCAAAGCTCTTGATGCCATTCGATATGGCGGAGCATCTGGACTGGGCCGGCATCACCCTAATCGAGCGCAGCGGGGCAGACATGGCAACGGTAACCGTGCATTATGGCTCCGAGCGTTGGCTACTGAGCCAGGTAATCGCAGCGGGCGGAGCCATCCGCATCTTGGATGACCCCGCCCTGTCAAAGCGTCTGTGCGATATGGCAAAGACCCTCGTCTGTCCGCTTTAGCGCCGCCGCTCGTGGCGTGCACGCCACAGTTGCAGATAGTGCCCGATCTGCGCCGATTCGATGCGCTGGTAGGAGCTCGTAGGCAGCGACGTTAAGAACTTCTTTCCGTAGCCCTTCGTCACCAGGCGCGGGTCGGCCAGAATCAGCACGCCGCAATCGGTCGACGAGCGGATAAGGCGCCTGCTTGACCTCGAGCACCGCCTCGGGCAGCGAATAGCGCGCCCAAGCGCGGTCTTCGCGCAGGTTGCGCTCGCACGAGAGCGGGTCCGTGGGACTCGAGAACGGCAGCTTGGGAATGATGACGCAGCGCAGCGTCTCGCCGCTGGCGTCGAATCCCTCCCAGAAGGCCTTAAGGGCAAAAAGCGACGAGGTCGGCTCGTTGATAAACCGGTCGCGCAGGCGACGAGGAGATGAGTTGCGCTGCTGGCAGTTGAGCTCCAGACCCGCACGGGCCATCTTAGGCTCAACGCGGGCGTACAGGTCTTCCATGTCGCGCCGATTGGTGAACAGTGTGAGCACCGATCCGCCCATGGCAAGATGGGCGTCGACCAGCACGCGCTCGAGCGCTGTAAGATAGCTCTCACGATCGCGCGGATCGGGGATATCGCCCGCAACGACTACAGCCATGTTCGAATCGAAGTCGTAGCTCGAGTCCAAGTGCAGCGACGAGGATGTTGAAGCACCGATGCGATCGAGACCGACCGCGTGGTTAAAGTGTTCAAAGCTTTTGGACACCGTCATGGTCGCCGAGGCAAAGATAGCCGTGTGAACCTCGGGCAGCCACTCGGTTGCCAAGGCCTCGCCAATGTCGATGCGCTCTGCGGTCATTGACTCTCCGCCGGCGCGCAACCTGCGATTGACCTGCAGCGAATACACGTAGTGTTCATCGGTGCCGTCAATGATGAGTTTGAGGTTCTCGGCCAGCTCGTGCAGGCGGCGCGAAATATCACCCAGGTCGACAACAACCTCGGGCTTGTCGGCGGCGACGGCTTGCACCAGCGCATCGACGCTCTTGTCAGCTTGTTCCAATGCGTCGATGGCAGTGTAGGCCGACGGTAAGAAATCATGCCAGTCGTCAGATTCGCGCAGCTCGGGGCCAATCCATAGGTTGGCATTGTCATAACCCCCACGGGCACGGCGGCCGAGCTCGCGAACGCCATCGAACACGTCGGCGATTGCCATGCTCGCGCGCGCAACCGTCGACGTCGCCTTGGCAGTAAGGCCCAAATAGAGCGTAGAGCCCTCGGAGGTTGCCAAATCACGGGAGACCTGGCTTAGCGCACCGGTGCTCGAGCCACCCAGGCGCTCAGACAGAACGCGTGATTCGTCCGCCGACACCACGCGCGCCCACTGACGGCGCGCCTCGCGCTCGATAGAATGAGCCTCGTCGATTACCCAATGACGAATCGGAGGCAAAATCCTGCCCTCGGCCGCAACATTGCGGAACAGCAGGGAATGGTTGGTGACCACCACATCGGCATGCGCCGCACGACGGCGAGCGCCGTGGACCAAACATTTATCAGGGAAAAACGGGCAGAGGCGGCGAGCACACTCGCGCGAGGCCGTCGTAAAGTCGGGGCGGTTGACGCTGCGCCACCGAATGCCAAGCGAGTCGAGGTCGCCATCGGCTGATTGGCAGACGTACGCCATAATGACCGCGACCGCCGTGAGCGTGTCCGCCGGATCGCGCTTGGTGGTAATCTCGACCTGGCCTCGGCTCATGCGCTCAAGCTTGCGCAGGCACGGATAGTGGTCATAGCCCTTGAGAGCGCAAAATGACAGACCACCGTCCAGTTGCTCGGCAAGTTTTGGCAGCTCATGGTACATGAGCTGGTCTGCAAGATTGTTCGATTTGGTCGCAATACCAACCGTGATGTTGTTACGGCGTGCTGCCTCGGCAAAAGGCACCAGATAGGCCATCGATTTGCCGACGCCTGTGCCCGCCTCAATTACACGATGAGTGCCCGTGACCAGCGCATCGCGGACCTCGAGCGCCATCGCGATCTGCTCATCACGCGGCTCGTAAGTGGGATACATGCGATTGACCAGGCCACCTGGCGCATAGTCTGCCTCAATCTCCTCACGACTCGGCATCTTGAGGACCGGCAGTTCGTCGGCGTCCACCCGATCGTCGGCGCGATCGGCCTTGAGAACGTCAGTACGAGCGGCGCTGAGAGAGAAGATAGAACCAGGGTTCTGCCCTGCCAAGAATGAGAAGATAGGACGATAGGACCAAGGCACATCCGGATGCATGTCGGCTAGGCGCGCCATGAGGCCCTGGGGCAAGTCGGTGAGCGCCACGAGCAACACGCGCCATACGCCACACAGGGCGTCGACGTCGGCATTGGCACGGTGTGATACCGAGTCACAGCCAAACAGATCGGCCATAAAAGACAGCTTGTGCGAGGCCAGGCGCGGAAGCGCGATGCGCGACAGCGCCAGCGAATCGATCCAAATATCGCTCACGTTGACGCCGCCTTTGACCGACTCGATAAACGAGCGGTCGAACGTGGCGTTATGTGCGATCACCGGGCAACCACCGACAAAATCGGCGAGAGCGGCGACAGCCTCAACGGCCGACGGGGCATCTGCCACGTCGGCATTTGTAATGCTCGTGAGCTCGGTAATCTCGGCGGGAATCAGCTGCTTGGGATGCACGAAGGTATCGAAACGGTCGACGATCTCGCGGCCCGAAAGACGGGCCGCCGAGATCTCGATCAGCTCGTTGTCCTGCACCGAGAGACCTGTGGTCTCGGTATCGAGGACAATTACATCTTCCTCGATGAGGCCGAAGGACTGCGTTTTGGCGCGTTCGGCAAGCGTGGCATAGGAGTCGATGACAAACTGCGGCGTTCCTGACGAAACCGCGTCCTCGATTAGCATGCAATGCCCGCTCGACGAAGGCCCATACGGATCAGGCTGTCACAGACCTGCGGGAACGTCATGTCGTCGGTGTGGCGGATCTCATCCGGATACAGCGACGTATCGGTCATGCCGGGAATGGTATTGGTCTCGAGGATAACGGGGCCGTCCTCGCTCACGATAAAATCGCTGCGCGAGATACCCAGGCAACCGAGGGCCTTGTGAGCGGCGCAGGCAAGCTCCTGAGCGCGAGCATAATTCTCGGGTGAAATCTGCGCCGGAATGCGATGGATGTCCGTAGGGTCGACATACTTCACGTCCAGATCGTAGAACTCGCAGTCCTCGGGCTTACGAATCTCGACAATCGGCAGAGCGCGCACGTCATCTTCGCCGTATACACCGACGGTGATCTCGGTACCCTCGATGCACTTCTCGACCAGCACTTTGTCGCCGTACTCAAACGCCTTGGCGATTGCCGCGGGCAGCTCGGAGGGCTCATGGACCAGGGAAATGCCATAGCTGGAACCGTTGACGGCCGGCTTCACAAAGCAGCGCTCGCCACAAACCTCGACGATACGATCGATATCGACTTCATCGCCCATCTCGAGCGCGAGGCCGGGGGCAATGGGGATGCCCGCCTTGGCGTACAGGAGCTTAGAGACCTCCTTGTCGGCACCGCAGGCGCTAGCAAGCACGCCCGAGGCCGTGTAGGGGATACCCAGGGTCTCCATGGCGCCCTGCATGGCGCCATCCTCGCCGCCGGCACCGTGCATGGCGATAAACGCCACGTCAAAGCCGCCGGTCGCCATGGTTACCATAAAATCATCGGCAGCCGTGTCGAGCAGCTCCACCGAAGTGTAGCCGGCCTCCTTCAAGGCAACCACGACGTTCTTTCCCGAATTGAGCGAGATCTCGCGCTCGGCGGAATGACCGCCCGCCAAGACCGCTACGTGCATGTTCTCTAGGCTTTTACCCGGCATGGGCAGACTCCTCCTCTATAATTTCTGCAGCTGATACCATATTGTAGCGATACCCTCTACGTTTCCCCAAAATCGAAAGGCTTCCATGAATCCCAGGACTAAATCTCAGGACATTCGCGACTTGAGCCAAAACGATATTCGCGAGCTCGTGGCCGAACTTGGCCAGCCCGCCTTCCGCGCGAAGCAGCTCATCGAATGGGTCTTCGAGAAGAACGTTTGTTCGTTTGACGATATGACCAACATTCCCAAGGCTTTCCGCGAGCAGCTTAAAGAGGCTTTTGCCTTTGACACGCCCACTGAACTCACCAAGCAGGTTTCCAAAGATGGCTCGCGCAAGTATCTGCTCGAATACCACGACGGCGTTTCCGTCGAGACTGTCGGCATGCCCCGTCGTAACAAGCTTTCCGTCTGCGTTTCCACCCAGGCAGGCTGCGGCATGGGCTGTGCCTTTTGCGCTACCGGTCTCAACGGCCTCAAGCGCTCTCTGACCGCTCAAGAGATCGTCGACCAGGTACTTCATGTATCCAACGACTTTGGCGAGCGCGCCACGAGCGTTGTCTTCATGGGCCAGGGCGAGCCGTTTGCCAACTACGACGAGGTTCTCAAGGCGCTGCGAATCCTCAACGACCCCGATGGCATCGGTATCGGCGCTCGTCACCTCACCGTCTCTACCAGTGGCGTTATCCCCGGTATTCGCAAATTTGCCGACATCCCCGAGCAGTTCACGCTTGCTGTTTCACTGCATTCCGCCATCCAGTCGACGCGCAATAAGCTCATGCCCGGTGTTAAGAAGTACACGCTGCTTCGCCTTCACGAAGCGCTTCAGCTCTACACCGAGAAGACCGGCCGCCGCCCAACCTATGAGTATGCCATGATCGAAGGCGTCAACGATACGAATCCGGAAATGCAGGCGCTCTGCGACTTCTGCGAGGGAACGCTGTGCCACGTTAACCTCATTCAGCTTAACGACATCGAGGGTAGCCCGCTCAAGCCGTCGCCGATTCATAAGGTTGAGGATCTTCAGCGTCGCCTTGAGTCCCGTGGCATCGAGACCACGATTCGTAACTCCCGTGGTAACGATATTGACGCCGCTTGCGGACAGCTGAAGCAGCGCTTCAAAGTTCAGAAGAACGCATAGGGGAGTCGCACCCAAAACGTTTCATGTGAAACATCGAACGAGCCCGGTTGCAGGATATGCAACCGGGGTCGTTTCATTTATTGACCTTAATTTTGAATCAGCTGCTACTGGTCCCATTTTTACGGCCAAAATAAGGGGTCCTTGTCTCGTGAATCAGACAAGGACCCATCACAATATGCTAAGTAATCGTTAGGTACCTAATAGCCTACATTTTCCCATTGGTTGCTGACCCAACCCTGATTAATCTTGGGATTCTTCGTTACCTGAGCAGTACGCATTGCAACACCTTCTGTCATAACATCCATTTTCTTCTTGGATGTATCGATAATATCTTGCGCACTACGAAGCAAACGACCTCGAAGTTCATCGTCTGACGCGATCTTATAGCCAGCAAAGGCACCAGCCGCGACAGTCGTCGCCAATGCAATCGCAGCTATAATCTTATTCCTCATCTTGGCCTCCTTGATCAAACTGAATCATTTCGCCAAGAATACGAGAGAGCTCTTCCTCGTCTTTAAACTCAATCTCAATCTTATTCTTTCCACGCGAGCTCTTCACACGCACGTTGGTATTAAAAACCTGACGAAGCACGCGGGCTGCCTTTTTAAAAGACTGAGGGGTTGCAGGCCTCGGCGTCTTAGGTGTCTCTCCGGCAGAAAACAACGGAGCAAGATTTTCTGTCGCTCTTACGGAAAGGCCCTCTGCAACAACCTTCTCTGCAAGTCGAATTCGAGCATCCTCATAGGGAACTGCAAGAATCGCACGTGCATGACCAGCAGTAAGTTTACCCTCAAAAATCATCTGCTGAACTACTTCGGGGAGATCGAGAAGACGCAGTGAGTTTGTAATTGCAGAGCGTGACTTGCTTACTGCCTTCGACAATGCCTCCTGGGTCATACCGCTGGCATCGATGAGCTGTCGATAGCCCTTAGCCTCTTCGACGGGATTCAGATCTGAACGTTGAAGGTTTTCGATAAGAGCAAGAGCCAGCATCTCTTCATCATTTACCTCTTTAATGATGACTGGCAATTCTTCAAGGCCAGCAAGCTTTGACGCCTGGTAACGACGCTCACCAGCGATGATCTCATAGCCGTTTCCATGCTTGCGAACCAAAAGCGGCTGCAAAACGCCATGTTCTTGGATTGACTCGCTCAACTCGCGAAGTTCAGTTTCGTTAAAGTGAATTCGCGGCTGATTAGGGTTGGGAACGATATCCTCAATAGGTAGTTTTGTTTCAGATGGAGCATTTGAAGCCGATGAAGCCGAACCGCCGGTCTCATACTCGGCCTCTGAAACCAAAGCATTCAGTCCACGTCCCAATCCGCCACGTTTCTTTACACTAGGCACGCTTGATCACCTCTTTTGCAAGGTTCATATATGCTTTTGCACCCTTATTTTGAGGTGCATAGGTAATTACCGGTTCCCCAAAAGACGGAGCTTCGGAGATTTTAACCGTACGGGGGATTAGCGTCTTAAACGCCTTATCACCAAAGTACGATTGAACCTCCTCAACAACCTGATTCGATAGTGAAGTACGCGAGTCATACATGGTCATAAGCACACCATAGGTGTCTAAGCCCTTGTTCAGCCTTGATTTGACCATCTTCATTGACTCAAGCAGCTTCGTAACGCCCTCGAGTGCGTAATATTCGCACTGGATCGGAATCAAAACGCTGTCTGCTGCGGTCAAAGCGTTGATAGTAAGCAGGCCGAGCGAAGGAGGACAGTCAATGAAAATAAAATCGAACTCGTCCTGAATCGGCTCAAGCAAATCTTTGAGGCGGGTTTCACGTGCAATTGCGCTTACGAGCTCAATTTCGGCGCCTGCAAGCTGAATTGTAGCTGGAATTACGAATACCTTTTTGCAATTTGTATCAAGAACAAGTGATTCTGCCGGCACATCATTCAACAATGCATCATAGATGCAGTGATCAAGGTCTTCTTTTTCAATTCCGAATCCACTGGTGCTGTTTCCCTGCGGATCAAAATCGACAATCAGTGTCTTACGACCCTGCTCACCCAGTGCTGCTGCAAGGTTTACAGCCGTCGTTGACTTACCGACGCCGCCTTTTTGATTGATGATTGCAATGATACGCGTGTCTTTTGCGCTCTTTGAACGCTTAACGTCGCGAAATCCCACGGTCCCTCCTGGTGTGTATTAAAGCTGTCAAACGGAGGATGTTTCACGTGAAACATTCCGAATCGATATCAACCGCCATGTTTCACGTGAAACACTGCAAGTTGTTAGTATCCATTATGTTTCACGTGAAACATCTAGGCAAGCGGATTCTTCTTTGCCACGCCATTTGCACGAGGCAATGAAACGGATGCTGGATGACTCTTCTTAAGAACAATGAACTCCCTGTGACCCAAGCCTTCAGGCAAATCAATTGTGTCATTCAGAAGCAAAGTGAAGCCGCAAATCTTAGCTGCTGACATGCCGGAAGCAAGCTCCTCATCCGAAGGATTGCCCTTGGTTATAACAAATAGCCCTCCATCCTTCAGATACGGAGCCGCATACTCAACAAGAATCGGTAGAGGGGCCAGTGCGCGGGCGGTTACAACAGAGAACTGCTTCTTATGGCTCCGAGCATATTCTTCAAGACGATCATGAACCGCATGGGCATGTTTCAATCCAAGAGCATGGACAAAGGAATTTACCGCATCAACCTTCTTGCCAACAGAGTCAATATAAGTAGCTTTACGATGCGTGGTTATGGTTAATGGAATACCAGGGAAGCCCGCACCTGTTCCCATATCGAGCAAAGCTCCCTCAGGAGCCTTGTTGATATAGGGGAGCAAAACAAGTGAGTCGAGGATATGAAGTACTGCAGCATCTTCTACGTTAAGAATACGGGTGAGATTGGTTGTCTTATTTGTTTCTAGAACCAAATCCAAATGCTGAATACATTTCCTCAGCTCAACATCAGTTACGCTCAAGGAATACTCTTTGCAATAGAAAGCTAGACGACTCAACATCTCGTCAGCTTGCTGATCAGTAAGTACTAACAACGAAAGCTCCTTTCTGACAAAAATCAGCGTATCGAGAACTTTTGACAAAAAAAGGGGACGTGGAAACCACGTCCCCTTAGCATAAACTCGAGTAGATTATCGAGCAACAATCACCACATGGCGATCAGGGTCAGAACCCTCAGAATGAGTATCGACGGCATCATTGCCACGAAGTGCAATGTGAACCAGTCGACGCTCGTAGGCATTCATGGGCGGAAGCGAAACACTTTTATGAGTGCGAATGGCACGCTCGGCAGCAGACTGAGCCATGGAGGCAACCTTGTCCTGACGGCGGCTCTTGTATCCCTCGACGTCCACTACAACCGGATACCTAAAGCCAAGTTTGCGGCTCACCAGCAAAGAGAACATAACCTGAAGGGCATCAAGGGTGCGACCATGACGGCCAATGAGAACAGCAAGGTCGGGAGCCGTTACATCCAAAATCAGCTCACCTTCGTCGCCCTCATACTCATCGATAGGAGAGTTGGCGGCATCGAAGTGCGAAAGGATGGAACGCAGGATGGAAATAGCAACATCGGCAATGGTGTCGAGCTCCTCATCGGTCAGCTCTTCACCAGCCTTGTAGCGCTGTGCAATCTCGGGATAATCGCCCGCGACCTGCGGGGCAACCTCCTCAAGCATATCCTCGATGATCTCTTCAGACATAACGTACTCCAAAAGTTAGGTACCTAAATAAGATTGATATCCCACTACTTCTTCTTGTGCGGGCGCGGCTTCTTCTCTCGACGAGTGACCTCAACCTGCAGCGGAGCGTTCTTAAGACGCTCCTCCTCATCGGCCTTCGCCTTGTCGATGACCTTCTGCGTCACAAAAATCTGCTGGATAACCTGCCAAGCAGACGAGACGTCGTAGTACAGCAGAACACCAACGGGAAGGCTCCAGCCCATCCAAAGCATCATGACCGTCATGACAACGGCCATCATACGCATGCTCTGAGCCTGCTGGCCGGTCTGGTTGCGCGACATATAGAGCTGCGGAATCAGGGTCAGGACGGCGAACAGGATCAGGCAAACCAGCGCAGGCAGTGCAACCATAAAGCCATCGGCAAAGGAAGCACTCGGCGTGGTGGTCAGGTCGGGCAGGATGTTGAAGAACGAGAACGTGCCGTCGTTGAAGTACTGCGGCAGGTTGCGCAGCAATGTAAACAGGGCGAACAGGATAGGCATCTGAATCAGCAGCGGCAGACAGCCAGCCATGGGGTTGAACTTGTTCTCGCTGTAGAACTTCTGCATCTCCTCGGCCTGACGCTGGGGATCGTCGGCATAGCGCTCCTGGATCTCGAGCATCTTGGGCTGCAGCACCTGCATGCGAGCCGTCGACTTGGTCGACTTGAGCATGAGCGGCGTCAGCAGCAGACGGATGATGACCACCAGGATGATGATGGACAGGCCCCAGTCGACCGCAAAGGTCTGGATGAGCTTGAGCAGCTCGAAAAGGATGTTAACGATCCAATCCCACATGTAAGTTTTCCTCCGATAGCGAGTGCCCGCTAGGGCACAGGGTCATAACCGCCGACGTGCAGGGGATTGCAACGAGCGATGCGCCTCACGGCAAGCCAGCAGCCTCTCAAAACACCGTGCTTCTCAATCGCCTGGATGGCGTATTGCGAGCACGTTGGGTAATAAATGCAGGCGTCAGGCAATAAGGGCGAAATAACCTGTTGATATATGCGAATAGGAGCGATGGCAACACGTCGCAAAACGTGATTGCTCATCGCTCCTCCCCGGCAACGCCGGCGCGCTTCATAAGCGAACGCAACGCCTTGTCCATCTCCTGCGGCGAGGAAACCCTCGTCTTGGGAGTTGCAAACAAGATGATGTCATAACCCGCAACGGGAAATCCGCAGCTGCGGGCGGCCTCGCGCATCACACGCTTAGATCGGTTGCGCACGACGGCACAACCGAGTCGCTTAGCACCAACGAAGGCGACCCTTCCGGAGTCGCCTTCGCCAACCGATTCACATATGGTCATTCGAATCAGAGGGTGATTGAAACGACGCCCCTGACTGAACACATGCTCGAAATCTTGCCGAGACTTAATAGTCTTCATGCGAGATGTGTGTATCGCTGCTAGACAGTGAGACGCTTGCGGCCCTTGGCGCGACGACGGGCGAGCACGGCACGACCACCCTTAGTGGCCATACGGGCACGGAAGCCATGGGTCTTGGCACGCTTACGCTTATTAGGCTGATACGTACGCTTCATCTTAAGTTCCTCCTGCTGCATTTCGAGTGTCCGCGGGGACGCGGACGCAGATATAGACACGTGAGCTTGAAGATTGTAGGGAAATCAATGTTCAAATGTCAAGAAATCAAAGGTAAAAGGTTGCGCAGTTCACACGGTTCCCCCATAAGCCAAGCTCGATTTAGCGGTGCATGGCAACTTTTCACGATATTTCATCGAGTTTTCAACAGGTCATGTTGGCAATGTTGAGAACTTTTCGTCCGTTTTCCAAAGTTTTCAACAGGTTTTGAAAGTTTGTCGAAAGATGAGAAACATTGCACGGTGAGCTACTATTTGTTCGAAACCTTTTGGAAGATTGCGAGCGGCATGTCTGACGACTTTTACACCATGGTCGATTCCGGAGACCCGGCACCCGACAACGAGCACATCACCGGCGTGCGCGAAGAGCGTGACGAAGGTGAACAGACGACAACGCAGGCGCCAAAAGCCATGTACGCCGCGCGCATCGCCGTCTATGACGACATGCTGTCGACACCGCGTGTGATCGTCATCGATCCGCAAGATGTCCGCACGTATTTGGAAGAGACGACCAACACCGTCTACCAGTGCATGAAAGAACAAGGTGGCCATATCTCGCTCATGGTCATCCGCGAGATTGTCGAAAACTTTATCCACGCACACTTTGCAGAGCCCATCATCTCGATTCTGGACGGCGGAGACACCATCCGCTTTGCTGACCAAGGACCCGGCATCGACGACAAGGAACGCGCTTTCGACTTTGGTGTTACCAGCGCAAACAGCAAGATGAAGCGCTATATCCGTGGAACCGGAGCAGGGTTTCCCATGGTGCAGGAGTATTTGGAAAACGCCGGCGGTGCCGTATCCATCGAGGACAACATGGGCAACGGCACCGTGGTTACGGTAAGCCTGAACCCTAAACGCGTGCAGGAAATCGAGCGTGCCGGCGGACGCGGTGCTGCCGTGCGGCCCGAGACGGAGCAGCCCACATATCCCCTGCCGGGAGCTTTTGCGCAGCAGCCCATGGCAACGCAGCAGATGCAGCCCCCCGTGGGGCAGATGCAGCAGCCCGGAATGCTTCCCACACAAGAACCCCAGGCGGCATCTATGTCGATGACGCCAAACATGCCAGAGGCCATGCCGCTGGCAGATCAGGATGCAGCAGCAATGCAGCAGGCGACGGGGGCACCGGGTGGCCAGCAAATGGGCTATCAGCCGTACCAACGGGGATATCCATATCAGCAGATGCCGCCACTGGGGTATGGCCAGCAGTTCCCGCAGCAGTACCAGCAGGGATATCAGCAGCCGTACCAGCAGATGCCGCAGCAGCAGTACAACCCCTGGGCCCAACAGATGCCTCTGCAGCCTTACCAACAGTGGCCTCAAAGTTTTCAACAGCAAATGCCGCCGATGCAGAGTTCTCAACAACCAGCAGCTCAAATGATGTATCCTAATGCAGCAAATCAGTATGCGCAGCCACAACCGGACGTGTTCGTAAGCGATCGCGGCAACGCCGCGCTGGGCTATCTGGCGCAAAATCAAGCGTGCGGTGCAACCGATCTGGCGAGGGCGTTTGGAAACTCGGCCCCCACTTGGTCACGCACGCTCAATGACTTGGCGCAGGCCGGCTTGGTCATCAAGCATGGCCAGAAATACCATCTGACCGAACTCGGCGCCGCTCGCGTGCGAGCTCAGAGCTAAAGAACGGGAGAGACAGTGGACGAGGAAGCAAGCATCATCCTGGGGGATGCCATCGCCTTTTGCCAGCGCGACGGCCAAGATGCACGCCTCATCAACATGCTGGGGCAATCGCGGGCCATAAGCCTGACCGAAGATACGCTCACGATCGAGGCCCCCTCGCGCTTTGCCATCGCGCAGCTCAAAAAGCATCAGCCGACTATTGAGGCCTATCTGGAAGAAATCGCCTTTGCACCGATCGCGCTCGACATCGTGGCACCGCAAGGCGCCGCAACGGAATCCGCTGCCGCGACGGCGACGTCAACGAACGCACCCGTCACGCACATGCCTATCGCTCACGACGCAGCGGCGGGCGCGGATTCGGGCATTGCAATCAAGAACACGCTCTCGGCCGATGATTTTCGTCGCATGATGAACCAGATGAAGGGCGGAGCGCCGACTAAATCCACGCAAGCTGCGACCCCCGCTTCACCCATACCGGCGCCGACCGTGCCGGCCGAGCAGAATACGGATGGAGCCCCGCTCGCCGCGAACTCAAAATTTACCTTTGAGAACTTTGTCTACGGCCCCGAAAACAGCCATGCCTATCGCTCGGCACTCAAGTTTGCCGCCCTCGCGGACGAGCGCGGCACATGCACATCACTGTTCATCTACGGCAAATCGGGCCTGGGCAAGACGCACCTGCTGCTTGCCATCAAAAACGAGCTCGCCGAGAAGTCGCCCGAGATCAAGGTCAAGTATGCCAACTCCCAGGCATATCTGGACGACCTGATGACCGAGTTCGACCGCCAAAAGAAGAGCAACGCCCCCATCATGCAGGCGTACCACGGCGTGGACGTGCTCATCATCGATGACATCCAAAACATCATCGGCAAGCGCGCGAGCGTGGACTACTTTTTCCAGCTCGTGGACGAGTTCATCCGCAACAACAAGAAGGTCGTCATCGCGGCAGACCGTGCCCCCAAGGACCTGAGCATGGACGAGCGTCTGACCAGCCGCTTCAACGCCGGCATGCTCTGCCTGGTCGCAGAGCCCAGCTACGAGATGAAATACAAGATCTTGCAGCGCTATTACGAGAACACCATCGTCGCCGCTCCCGAGGCAGGCGACGACTCGCTGCTGGCGGCCTCTTGGGGCGACGGCGGGACCTGCGACGCGG
>URVK01000012.1 GCA_900551305.1 uncultured Collinsella sp. | reverse complement strand
GCCGCGGACGTGCGCGCCCATGTCGCGGCAGAGCGTGGCGAAGTGGCCGCCGATATCGCCCGCGCCCAGCACCAGCACATTGGCGTTTTTGAGCGAGGTGACCGGCCCTAAATCCTCCCAGCGATGCTCGCGCTGCAAGTCGTGATAGTCGGGCAGGCGCTTCATCATGGAAAGGACCATGGCAAACATGTGCTCGCTCACGGCTTGGCCGTAGGCGCCCACCGAGCAGGAAAGCTTGGCGTCGGCTGGCACGGTGCCGGCGGTCAAGTAATCGTCATAGCCGGCGGTCTGCAATTGCAACAGCTGGAGGTGCTTGCACGCGGTAAGCAGGGCAGGGTCAATGTTGCCCAAGATCACGTCGGCGTTGGCGACCTGCTCACGCGTGATGGCGTCGGAGCTCGTGTAGATAAAGTCCTCGCCCGGAGCGCTCGACTCGAGGATCGCGCGGTGACGATCGTTGACGGGCAACAAAACCAGGATGTTCACAAGCAGTCCTCTCCGTTCAGCCTGCCAAAAAGGGACAGGTTCATTTTTGGCAGGCTTTATCAGGCAAAACGCTCAAATAAAACGCCGGATGCAAGACGGGCGTGCCCGTCGGCATCCGGCGCATCCACAGCTACCAGCTGAGCAGCTCGTAACCGTCCTCGGTCACCACGAGCTGTACCTCGCACTGGGCCGAATCGCTGCCGTCCTTGGTGCGCACGCACCAGCCGTCACCCTTGCTGATCTTGATGTCGGGCGCTCCGGCGTTGACCATGGGCTCGATGGTAAAGACCATGCCCGGAGCCATGATGGTGTCCACATCGGGCGCCTCGGTGGTAAAGCCCACAAACGGGTCCTCGTGGAACTCCTTACCGATACCGTGTCCGCCGTACTCGCGCACCACGCTAAAGCCGGCGTCCTCGACCGTCTTTTGCACGGCCTCGGCCATCACGGACAGCGGTAGCCATGGCTTGACGGCCGCCGGCCCCGCCTCCACGCTGGCGCGGGTGACGTCGACCAGGCGCTGGCGCTCGGCCGAGACCTCGCCGATGCAGAACATACGGCTCGAATCACTAAAGTAACCGTCCAGGATCGTGGAGCAGTCCACGTTGATGATGTCGCCCTCGTGCAGCACATCCGCATCGCAGGGGATACCGTGGCAGACGACGTCGTTGATCGAGGTGCACACGCTCTTGGGATAGCCCTCGTAGTTAAGATCGGCCGGCGTGCCGCCGTGCTCGACGGTGTAGTCGTAGATTATCTGGTCGATCTGGTTGGTGGTCATGCCCGCGGCGATGTGTTCGCCTACGTAATCGAGCACACCCACGTTGATGGCGGCCGAGCGCTTGATGCCCTCGATATCGGCGGGCGTCTTGTAGAGCGTGCGGGGCAGAACCTCCCAGCCCTCTTCCCACAAGCGCTCGAGGCGCTCATCAAAGGCGCTATGGCATTTCTTATATTTTTTGCCGCTGCCGCACCAGCAGACGTCGTTGCGGCCGGGCACGGGTCCATTGTCAAACATGGCTAACTTCCTTTCATTCGCAGCTAGTATAGCCCACTCACAGGGCAGCTGCGCGCTAGTAGCTCACCTGGCAGGGAATGCCGAGGGCGCGCACGCGCGCGGCGATGGCGTCGAGGGCCTCGGGCGCTGCTTTGGCAAGGCCGGCGACCGGCGTCTCGCGAGCCACCGTGTAGATGGTCGCTTCTTGTGGGCGAATGCGCTCAAGTGCCGCGAGCCAGGGGGCAACGTACTCCTCGCCGGTGTTGTCGATGGGCTTGCCCAGATACTCACCGGTCAAAAAGATCGTCTGGATAATAACGTGACCGTCAAAGCTTGCGAACGTCTCAATCTGGTGCTCGACGTCGTAGGGGCCAACAGGCTGGTCGAGCAGCTGGATAAACGCCGGATCGACGGTATCGAGCTTAAGAATGTTGTCGTCGATCATCATGAGCGCGTCGTGCACCTCGGGGCGGTCGGCGCGCGTGCCATTGGAGAGCACGGCGATCTTGGAGTTTGGGGCAAGCTCGTCGCGCAGCGCGACGGCGCCGGCGATGGCCTGCGGAAACTCCGGCGCGGCGGTGGGCTCGCCGTTGCCGGCAAACGTGATTACATCGGGGAGCTCGCCCTCGGCTGCCATCTCGCGCAGCTTTGCCTCGAGCACGTCGAGTACCACGGCGGCTGTGTTGTACGGCTCATGGCAGGGGCGCTCGGCGTTGAGGCCGTTTTCGCAGTAAATGCAGTCGAACGTGCAGATTTTGCCGCTGGCCGGCATCATGTTGACGCCGAGCGAGAGACCAAGGCGACGGCTGCGAACGGGCCCAAAGATGGGGCTGGCATTTAAAAACGTAGACATAGGCATATGCTCCTCAAGACAATTGTGCCTAAGCATAGCATCGGCTCCAAAACAAGGTGCGGGCTCTTGCTTTACAAGTTTCGTTTTTTCACGTCGCTCATGATGCCGTGCCATGAAAAGCCTTGGGTCGGGTACAGTTAATCTGTTAACAAGGCGTAAGGCAATGCGGGTCCATCCAACCGTACTGACGTGCAACTGGATGGGCGTTGATGATGGGGGCACAACATGGATTTTACGGTCGAGAATGCGGGAGCCACGATCGCCTGTCGCGAATATGCCGGCCCGGATGTGTCGCCTGATACTCCTGCTTTGGTGTGCGTGCACGGAGCTTGTGTCGACGGCACATTTTTCGACGGCATCGCTTGTGAGCTCAGCCGCAACTACCGCGTAATTGCCTACGACCGCCGCGGCTGTGGTGACAGCAGCGAAGCGGCAGACGGCAGCTATGATCTTGCCGCCCAGGCCGCCGACCTGCAAGCTGTGATCGAACACGTTGGCGCTCCGACAAATGTGCTTGCGCACAGCGCCGGTACGTTGGTGGCGCTGGAGCTTCTTCGCACCAAACCCCATCTCGTCGCCCGTGCGATTCTGCACGAGCCAGCTGTGTCGGCCGAAGGCGTCGGCATGGGCGCAGCTCCGGTTTTGCTCGATATGATTGCGGCTGGAAAGGTTTCAAGGGCGCTCCGGCTTTTCTTGGGAGCCCTCGGCGACTTGGACCCCGAGGCCCCTGGGACGACCGAAGCGGAAGCCAAACATGCCCTGCGCAATGGCCGCTGCTTCATGGCCAATGAATACGAAACAAATATGACATATGCTCCCGACTGGGAGCGCGCCCGCGCGTCAAAGGCGGTGTCGGCCGTGTTTTTGGGCGAGCTTTCGGTCGGTACGCCCCGCGAGGCTGGTACGCGAGCGGCTGCCGAATATCTCGATTGCCCCCTCGTGACGATCCCGGGCGCGCATAACGGTCTGCGCGATCGCCCCGTTACGGCGGCAAACGCCGTTCGCGATGTCTTGGGGCGTTAGCTCGTTCGATGACCTGTGGGGAGGGGACTGTTAGCGTTTCTTCATTGTTAACGAATGCACCCATAACCGCGCGCTCGCGGCTCCATTACCGCCGTTTGCTAGGTCATAAAATGCAACGATAATCGCGCGTTTGCCTGCAGCTGTTAGATGTTACCCTTGTACCATTTGGTATGCACCGTTGCCGTGTGTGACGATAGAAAGGGCCCCATATGCTCAATAATCACGAGGCAAATCTAACTGACGAGGAGGCTGCCGCCGAGGTCGCCCGCGTCGCGAAGACCTACCCCGTGGTGCGTTTGCTGTCGGTCGATCAGATTAAGAGCGAGCCTAACTGCCTGCTCGCCGGCGATCGGTGTCCTTGTTTGCGCCAGTCGAGTCTTGAGGCCTTGGCAGACTCCGATGAGGTGTCGGAGAAACTGCTCAGTGATGGTACTGAGTACCGCGCTCGCCTGCGCCCTCTGAAGGTCGAGGGCGAGCCTCACGTCCTGCTGATGGTGCGTCCGATCAATGAGCAAGAGGCTGCAGAAGAGGACCTTGTCTACACCGACGTGCTGACGAGTGTGCGCAATCGCCGATATTACGAGGAAAAGCTCCGCAACGCCCGCATGAATGCCGGCGTTGCGGTGATCGACCTTGATGATTTTAGGGTCTTCAACGATACGTGTGGCCGTCATGCCGGCGACCTTGCACTCGGTGCTGTGGCGACGGCCATACGCAGCGGAATTCGTTCGACTGACGAGCTTGTGCGCTATGGCTGCGACAAGTTTGTGGTCGTCATGCCCAATATTCCCTCCGATGACTTCACCCGTCGCCTGCATCAGGTATCCGACGCCGTTCATGCCACGATTATTCCGGGCCATGAGTACGTGAGATTGACGGCATGTGTTGGTGGCGTTCGCATTCATGGCGAGACGGTCGATGAGGGCGTTGGCCGCGCTGTCCAGTTACTGAGTCGCGCTAAGACAAAAGCCGGTACGGTCGTGAGCGATGCCGATTCCATCGAGGCCTTCCAAAGCGAAAAGCCTTTGGTGCTTATTATCGATGACTCCGAGATGAACCGGGTCATTCTCAACGAGATGCTCAAGGACGAGTATTGCATCCTCGAGGCCGATAACGGTCGTACGGCGCTCGACATGGTCGACCGCTATGGCGATGAGTTGTCGCTCGTGCTGCTGGATATTGTCATGCCGGGCATGAGCGGCTTTGAGGTGCTGGCCGATCTGTCGCGCCGATCGGTTAGTGACAATCTGCCTGTCATTATGATCTCGAGCGAAGATTCCGACGATGCGGTTCTGCGCGCGTACGAGCTGGGTGCCTCGGACTATATCAGCCGCCCGTTTGACTCCCGTGTCGTGCGCCGCCGTGTAAGCAACACCATCCGCCTATACGCCAAACAGCGCCGCCTGACGAACCTACTGTCCCAGCAGCACAACGAGCGCGTCAAGAATAGTCGCATGCTCATCGACATCATGGCCGGCGTCATGGAGCTTCGCAACGGCGAGAGCGGCAGACACGTTACGAACATCGAAAAGCTGACCGAGCTGCTGCTTGACTGTCTAGTCCAGCGTAGCGACGCCATCTTCCTTGACAATGAGGAACGCTCCACGATTGCCCTGGCTTCGGCGCTGCACGATATCGGCAAGATGTCGATTGACGATGCGATTCTCAACAAACCCGGACGCCTTACGCCCGAGGAGTTCGAGATTATGAAGACGCATACCACGATCGGCGCCGACATGTTGCTTGAGCTGGGCCGCCATCACGTCGGTAATGTGCTTATGGAATATGCGTACCAGATTGCGCGTTGGCACCACGAGCGCTGGGACGGCAGGGGCTATCCCGATGGCCTTAAGGGCGATGAAATTCCCATTGCCGCACAGGTGGTTTCGGTGGCCGACGTGTACGATGCTCTGACGAGTGTGCGTGTGTACAAGGACGCTATCCCGCACAAGGAAGCGATCCAGATGATCCTGGACGGTAAGTGCGGCACCTTTAACCCGCTGTTGCTCGACTGCCTGCTCGAGGTGCAAGACCGTATTGCCGAGACGTTGGCACGTCCCGCCGACGTTGTCGCGTTTCCCACGATTTAGTTTGACCAAAGGAGTTTTAATCCATGATTTCCATGCGTGAGGCGTATGAGAAGATCGGCGCCAATTATGATGACGCGTGCGCTCGGTTGATGGGCGGGGAAATGCTTGCCCACTTTGCCCTCAAGTTTTTGGATGACGAGAGCATGGACAAGTTGGAGGCTGCCATGGCGGCAGAAGACGCCGAAGGTGCGTTTATGGCAGCGCACACGCTCAAGGGCGTGAGCCAGAACCTGGGATTCGATAATCTGTACGAGCCAGCGGTCGTGGTGACCGAGGCGCTGCGCGGCGCCGATGCCGTTGACGGCGCTCGCGAGGGAATGCATGCGCTGCAGCAGCAATATGCGGCTACGATGTCGGCCCTGCGCGAGGCGGCCGAATAAGAGCTTGCGAGCCTTGATGACTATGAGAGTGGATAATCTCCCGTTTTAGGCCCGGTGGCGGCCTCAAAGTGGGAGATTATCCACTCTCGTTCGATACGTGTCCAAAAATCCACTCTCACCCCTTCTGATTAGTGAATGGGCTATGCGCACTGGCGGGGCTTTCCGCATGCAATCAATATCGTTGTTCGATAAACTGTTCGAATAACGATAGAGTCGATGAGGGTGAGTGTATGTCTAACAGCGTTCAGCGTATAGCCAAAGCGGGCGAAAATATCAGGAAGCTTGGCTTTTGCATGGCAGCCGTTTTTGCAGGGATGCTCGTCGCTTTTGCCGCGTTGGTTGTTTACGTGATCTGGTATGCGGTTGCAAACGTTGCTTCTGTCGATTCTTTCGGCGTCGTGACGCTTCTCGATGGCGGGTGCATCGTTATCCCAAGCGGACTGTGCCTGGCACTCGTCGTGGGTATTTCGCTTGTCGTTCTGTGTGGGATCAGCCGTAACATCTCGCGAGGCGTCTCGCCCTTTACCAAGACGCATGTGCGGCTTATCCGTGTTCTTGCGCTTGCCTTTGCTGTTAACGCCGCGGTTTCGCTTATTGGTGCCTACGGATCGGTCAATCTTACCATTGGTGGGCTGGAGCTTTACGTCGTGCCTCATTCCTTCGTTATTGAGATTTGCCAAGGCGTTGCCTTTGATGCGGGGTCGCTTATCGGCGCGGCTGTCTGTCTGTGTATCTCGGTGATCTGGAGTTATGCCTCGCTGCTCCAAGAGCAGTCTGACGAGCTTGTGTAGGAGGAAGCATGAGCTATCTCATCATCGAGCTTGAGACGCAGCTGCTTAAGACCGGAAAGACCAGCGCTGATCTGATTCGGGCGACGGGGCATACTCCGGCTAATATTTCAAAGCTTAGAAACGGAAAGATAAAAGCTATTCGCCTAAAGACGCTTCTCGATATCTGTGATGAGCTTGATTGTCAACCGGGAGATATTATTCAGCGCGTGAACGAGAAAGAGCTTGAGGAGCTTATTGTCGAGCGCGCAAAAAATGTTGTGAGGCAGATGCGGGATGGCGGAGGCAATGAGGCGTCGCTTCCGACATCAGTCTTTGCTGTCGATTTGAGTGACGAGTAGCTTAAGGCGAACAACTAAAACGAAGTATCAGCGTGAAGGAACTCGTGTCTAACACGGTTTCTTTCTTTTAGATTATCTTGACAAATATGAGTTATCGAAAAACAATAAAAACCATGGAAAACGATAAAGGAAAGGAGGAACGATATGAGCGGTTTTGCTATCAAGCAGAACGGGAGGCCAATGAGTGCATCAGCGATAAAGCTATCAAAGGTGTCAAAGCGCTACGGGAAACGGCGCGTTTTGCATGACGTTTCCTTCGAGGTGCATCAGTCTGAGCTCTGTGCCCTTGTCGGTGCAAACGGTGCGGGCAAAAGCACGCTTATTAAAATCGTCTTGGGCCTCTGCGAGCCATCGTCGGGGAGCGTGGAGCTCTTTGGAGGCAAATCAAAAAGAGAGCTTGGCCTGATGCGGACGCGTGTCGGCTATGTGCCAGATTCCAGCGGAGCATACCAATCCCTCAGTGCGGTTGAGAATCTTCGGATCCGATGTGCGGAATGGGGGCTTGATGCGAATCGTGAGATTCCTCGCGTTTTGAGCCTAGTCGGGCTGGACGTCGATGAGAAAAAGAGCGTGAGCAGTTTTTCTCTGGGAATGAAACGGCGACTGGATATAGCTACGGCTTTATTGGGCGACACCGACGTACTAATTTTCGATGAGCCGGCAAATGGATTGGACCCGTTGGGCATCGAGAGTATATGGGCCCTTATCGGTCGATTGAATCGAGGGCAGGGTAAGACCATGCTCATCTCTAGTCATGATTTGGATGAGTTGGCATCGGTTGCAACAAGCTGCCTGTTTATTCATGACGGCGAACTGCTAAAAAAGGAATCGATGGACGTCATAAGGGATGAGGCGTCGTCCCTAAAAGAGTATTACAGGCGCTTGATGAAGGCGGTCTCGCTATGAAGCGGGCGATCCATCCCATAAAGGCGGACATGATGCGTTTGCACAGGATATTTCCGGCGAAGTTTGGTCTTGCGCTTATGCTGGCGTTCGGCCTTCTCTTTGGCATCTTTCTAAAAAACGGAACAACGTTGCTCGCCTTTGGCAATAGCGTTTTTGGGGAGGATATTGGCTTCTGCTGGAATGTAATCGATCCTTCTGCACCCGATGAGTCCCTTGTGCGCAGCGCTTTTGCCGGTACATCCCTGTTCGTCCCACTCATCGTTTGTCTGGTGCTTTTACAGGAGCATGGCTATAAAGAGGGGTACCGAATTTCTTCAGCAAGAGGTCTCGCCCGTTTTAATGGGGCTATGGCACATGTACTTTCGTCTGCTTCGATAATTGGCGCAGCATATAGTGTGCTTTGCCTTCTTCTGTTTGCAATAGCCATAATACGTTGTGGGCAAAGCTGTACGCACGACATGCTGGCTGCATTTTTGCCTGCGATGATAATCAACGCTGTATTGGTGATATCGGTTGCGTTGGAGACGGTGACCATCTATCGGATTACAGGCAGCGCTGTATTGAGCGGGGCTGCGATAATTATTGGATTTGTCATGAGCTTGACGCTCTACGGAACTTACCTTCAGACGCCCATACCGTCCTTGCGATGGATCTTCTTTCTTCCGGGGCCGTACCTTGGAGTCGGATGTGCCCTTGGGTATAGCGATATGGGGCAGCTGACGCTTCTGGGGTATGGCGCGGCAGCCAGCTGTCTATCGGTATTGATTTACGCTCTCGTGAGCTTTCGTGCTGGGGGTGTGCTCAATGGATCGTCAGACTAGAAGATTCCTTCATTCAGAATTGAAGCATGTGAGCAAATGGACGTACGCCTTAATCCTGGTAATTTATGCGTGCATGGTGGTATTGCAGCTTAATTCTTTCCCGATGTGGTTCTGTAGCCTCCGTGAGAACAGTTTCTTAGGCTTTTTCCCAGACCCGACGCTTCTGCTGTCGGCAGAGGATGTCCTTCTATTTGGTAATGCAGAGGTTTTTCGCGGTCTGCTGTTCAACGTAGCCCCGTTGGCTCATGCATTGTTCTTTCCGTTCATCGCGGCTTGCATTGTGCCGCGCTTTGTCAGTTCGGGCTTTATTGAGGAACCGTGGGGGTTGTCGGAGGCTCGGGGAGGGAAGCGTGTGTGCGCTATCGTTGCGCGAGTGGTGCTGTCTTCCTTTGCCCTTTTGGGCGCGTTTATCCTGTCGAGTGTCGTTTTGTACTGTCTTAACTGCGCGATCGTTTTGTATGCTCAGCAGTATTTCAACCTGCATGTATTTTGCTATCGACTTGTTCTTGCTGCCGCTGCCTGCCTTGCATACGTTGTTTCTTGCGTAATTGTTGTTTCCTATTTTGGGTCCGGCTTCGGTCCGATTGGCATGCTGTTGCTTGTCAACGTCGTGGCGATCTACATACAGCTCGGGGCCAATTCCATGCTTCCGCTTCCAGCCTCGATGCTCATGTGGATTTGTGGCGTGACCCCGTTGGGGAATAGTCAATGCATTTCGATTCTAATTGACTGCCTAATAAACGTAGCAAGCGTTTTTGCCATCTGCTTTACCGTCGACCGATTACGGTCGAGATTTCTTTGAGTGTTTGTGAGGGATAATCATACCGAGCATACCAAATACAGGGGGGGGCGGGCACCGTGGCTGGTGTCCGCCCCCCTGGCTTAGGAGGCTTTAACCCGTGTGGCTTGCGAGCTAGCGGGCCTGCTTTACCTTGGCCGCTGCCTCGACAAACGACTTCCACAGGTTAAAGTCGGTCTCGAGTGTCTGCCAGGTGTACTCGGGATGCCATTGCACGCCCAAGCAGAAAGGCTGGCCTTCGACCTCGATGCACTCGGGAACGCCGTCGGTTGCCTTGGCGACCAAGCGCGTGCTTTTACCCAGACGATCGACGCAGCAGTGGTGTGCGGAGTTGGTTTGGATCAGCCTGTGTCCGCCAACCGCGTGGTCGAGCAGCGAGCCCGGCACGACCTCGACGGGATGCACAGGGTCGTTGAGCACGTGGGTATGGCGCCACTGCGTGTGGCCCTCGCGAGCGCCCAGACTCGGCACGTCCATGCACAGGGTGCCGCCAGTGGCGACGTTGAGCAACTGCGTGCCGCGGCAGGTGGTAAAGAGCGGCTTTTTGGCACGGAGCACCTCGCCGACCAGCTTGAACTCAAAGCTATCGCGGATCTCGCAGCAGAGGGTGGGGTCGTAGGGTCGATCATCGCCCCAGCGTTTGGGGTTGACGTCCGGGCCGCCGGGAATAGCGATACCGTCGGCGATATCGACGTAATGACGGATAACCTCAATGTCCTCGGTGATGGACATCTGCAGCGGCAGGCCGCCGGCGGCAAGAATGGCGTCGACAAAGACGCTCGCAATCTCCTCGTTGGGGGAGAGCGTCTCGCTCAAAAACGGTTTTGCCTCTTCCCAACGCGGCGCGACGAGGATGAGCGGACGGTCGGTGGGGGCAACGTCGACGTGCGGGGTGTATGACGATGAAGTACGAGTTCCGATCATAGGTGTAACTTTCGAGTTTGGATGGTCATGGCGAGCGAACATGGCAATTGGGCTAGTGGCCCTTAATGGAGTTGAGGAAGTCCTGGGCGCGCTTGGTCTGGGGGTGGGCGAAGAACTCGTCGGGCGTGCCGGTTTCCACGATCTGGCCGTCGGCCATAAACACGACGCGGTCGGCCACGCGACGGGCGAAGTTCATCTCATGCGTAATGACGATCATCGTCATGCCCTGCTGGGCCAGACGGACCATGACCTCGAGCACCTCGTTGATCATTTCGGGATCGAGGGCGCTCGTGGGCTCGTCAAAGAGCATGGCCTTGGGCTGCATGGCAAGTGAACGGGCGATGGCCACGCGCTGCTGCTGGCCGCCCGAAAGCTGTGCGGGCACCTTATCGGCCTGCTCGGCAACGCCCACGCGGCTCAGCAGGTCCATGGCGCGCTCACGAGCCTCCTCCTTGGACACGCCCAGCACGTCGACCGGCCCCAGCATGACGTTCTGCAGTACGGTCATATGTGCGAACAGGTTGAACTGCTGAAACACCATGCCCAGCTCGGCACGCATGCGGGCAAGGTCCTTGCCTTCCTGCGGCAGGGGCTCGCCCTCGATGAGGATCTCGCCCGAGTCGATGGTCTCCAGGCGGTTGATGGTGCGGCACATGGTCGACTTGCCCGAGCCCGAGGGTCCGATCACCACGACGACCTCGCCGCGGTCGACCGAGAGATTGATGTCGTTGAGGACGTGCAGATCGCCGTAGTGCTTATCGACGTGTTTGAGCTCGATCAGCGGCTGATTGCCGGTGGAAGAAGTGCTCTGTGCCATGGTGCTCGGCTCCTTATGACTCGAAATGGTAAAGCGTTAGCGGATGATGGTCGCGCCGGTCTTGTGCGAAACATAGACAGCGGCCTTGTTGATCGCGACGTTGATGAGGATATAGATGACCGCGATTACCAGGTAGACCGACACGAGAGCGTCGTAGTTGGTAATGAGCACGCGGGCGTTTTGCATGAGGTCGGGGTAGCTCACCACGTAGGCGACGGTGGTGTCTTTGACTACGACCACGAGCTGCGAAATCAACGACGGAATGATAAATCGAATAGCCTGCGGCAATACGATTTTAAAGGTGATTTTAGCCTTGGAGAGACCGAGCGCCTGGGCCGCCTCGACCTGCCCGCGCGGTACGGCGTTGACGCCGGCGCGGAAGATTTCGGCGAGTACGCCGGCGGCAGCGAGCGCGACGGGAAGCGTGAGCATCCAAAACGATGGCAGCGCGATCTTGTACTGGGGCAGCACCAAAAAGAAGAAGTAGATGAACAGCAGGCTCGGCACGCCGCGGAAGAAATCGGTGAGCACGCGGCAGACCAGCTGCAGCGGCTTAATGTCGCTGGTACGGCCGAGCATAAGGGCTAGGCCCAGCACCAGCGCGATGGCGCCAGCGGTGAGTGCGACTTTGACGGTGCCCTCAAAGCCGGCAAGCAGGAACTTCCAGGTGGTGAGGTGTGTAAAGAAATACCAATAGTGGACCGAAAGCTGGCCGGTCACATAAAAGCGCTGCAGTACCAGAGCGATGAGCGCGGCCACGGCAACGAGCGAAATGGCGGTGCCGATGCGAATCTTGGCGCGCATCTTGGGGCCGGGAGCCTCGTAGAGCGCATCGCGCATGGTAAGTGCAGGAGAGGAATGCTTGCTCATCGGAGGATCCTCACCTTCTTATCGATATAGTTGCCAATGTGGCTCACCACAAAGGCCGTGCCCAGGTAGCCGAGCGCCGAGATAAAGAACGCGGCGACGCCGCCGAGCGAGCGCGTGTTGATGTAGCTCACCACGCCGGTGAGTTCCTGCGGCTTAAGCGGCACCTGACTGCCGAGCGCGGTGGTGAGCATGACGGCGATAAAGAGGTTGGTCATGGGTAGCACGCTCGA
Organism: uncultured Collinsella sp.; assembly: GCA_900551305.1. Classification (GTDB taxonomy): domain Bacteria; phylum Actinomycetota; class Coriobacteriia; order Coriobacteriales; family Coriobacteriaceae; genus Collinsella. Next base: position 4,380 of record URVK01000012.1, on the reverse strand, counting down.
GCGCAGCGCCTGCGGAATCACGATCTTGGCGAGGATACGGCTGAAGCTCATGCCGAGCGAGCGGGCGGCTTCCACCTGACCGACGCCGACGGTGTTGATGCCGCTCATAAAGTTCTCGGAGCCAAAGGCCGAGCCCAAAAGGACCGTAGCGACGATAACGCAGGTGCGGTAGGGCAGGACGACCTTGAGCGGCGGCAGCGCATAGACGACGATGATGAGCAGCGCAATGCCGGGGATGTTACGGAAGACCTGGACATACAGGTCGCCAAAGACGCGCAGCGGCTTGAGCGGCGACACGCGCATCACAGTGACAGCAACGGCCAGCACCATGGCGATGGCAAACGACTCAAGCGCCATGCCCCAGGTTGCTAGCAGGGCGTCGATATAGTTCTGGCCATAGAGCGACCAGAGCTCGGAGAGACTCATGCGGACCTCCCGCCGATAAGGAAAGGGGCTCCCGTGTGTACGGAAGCCCCGACAACTCAGTGAGGAAACAGTTTACCGCAATAAAGCGCATCATGCGTTTCCGTATGGTTTCGTTGCGGCTGTTACCAGGCTCGCTGCCTAGGCGCCGATCTCGGGCAACTCGGGAACATTGGTGTCGCCCGTACGGTCGCCGATGCAGATCTGCCACAGCTCAGTCCAGGTGCCGTCGTCCTCGATCTTCTTAAGGAAGTCGTTGACAAAGGCGACGCCGTCGGAATCGAGCGGCAGACCGATGCCATAGGGCTCCTTGCTGCCGAAGGGCTTGCCGGCGATCTTGTACTTACCGGGTTCGCGGACCAGGGCGCTCTGCTGCATGTTGTTATCGATGACGTAGGCGTCAACACGACCCTGCTGGAGTGCCTGGCGGGCCTCCTCGTCGGTCTTGAACTCCTGCTGGCTGGCCTTGGGGGCGAACTCCTCCAGGATGGCGGGGCCGTTGGAGCCGGACTGGACGGCGACGTTCTTGTCGGCCAGGTCGTCGACGCCCTTGATGTCGTCGTTATCGGCGAGCACCAGGATGGCCTGCTGGGTGTAGTAGTAGGGGCCGGCAAAGGAGACGAGCTTCTTGCGCTCGTCAGTGATGGTGTAGGTGGCAAAGACGGCGTCGACCTGGCCGTTCTGCAGGACGGACTCGCGCGTGTCCGAGGTCACCTGGGTGATCTCGACCTTGTTCTCGCCCAGAATGTAGTTGGACAGGAGCTGTGCGATACCGGCATCGAAGCCGCGGGTCTTGCCGTCCTTCTCGTTGAGGAGGGAGAAGAGCGTGGAAGTCTGAACGCTACCGATCTTAAAGACGCCGGCGTCCTTAACGGCCGTGGCCCAGGTGCTGGCGGCGATGGCATCGTCATCGGCCTTGGGGCCGTTGTCGACGAGCTTGTCGAATGCCTTAGCGTCGAGCGTGGTGGAAGCCTCGGTATCCTCGGAGCTCTTGGAGGAACCGGCGGCGGAACCCTTGTCGGCCTCGGCGCTGGTGGGGGAGCAGCCGGCAAGACCAAGGCCGGCGACGGTTGCGAAGGTGGCGGCAACGAAGCCGCGGCGGTCGAGAACGACCTGCTGGGAGAGGTTCTTGCTCATGGTAGAACACCTTTCTCAATAAAATCCCTAGCGGTTGAGTAGAGTTATACCCTATCGCGCTCAAATGGGTCAACACGAAATAACTCAGAAACATACTGACCTTATGGGTTATTCTACCTGCTAAAAAGGGACAGGTTTATTTTGGCAGGTTTTATCTGGGCAAACGCCGAATATTGCAGCTGAGATAGCGCTTTGCAGATGGCATGATCGCTCGCGGCGGTCGCTATAATGGCGGCAGCGCGACGCATATATAAGTAAGGAGATCGCTTATGAACGGTTATTCGTTTTTCGCACCGACCATGATTTAAAACCACCACATAGGGGACAGGCACCTTTGTGGTGGTTCTGGCCGATGCAGCGGCATGCCTTACTGTTTTGTCTCGATCTGTAACATCTGCGGCCGTTTTTGCCGAGTAACTGTTACAGATTGAGATTTTCTCTTCAGGGGGATTCGAATGTCTCGATCTGTAACATCTGGACGGACAAAAGGTCTCTATCTGTTACAGATTGAGACAAAGGTCAGGGATTAAGACGTTTTGTCTCGATCTGTAACAGTTAGACGGGAATTCGGGCCCTAGATGTTACAGATTGAGATAATCGCGTCGCGAAAATAAAAACCTCCGCGGGGGTGCTTCCCTTGCGGAGGTTTCCTTACTCGTTGAGTAGCCTTACGGCTTCGGCGGCCATGTTCTCGACCGTCATGCCGTTCTGCGCAAGCAGTTCGTTGGGGTCGTAGCGGTCGGGGAAGCCCTTGGCGATGCCGAAGGTGCGCGTGCGCAACGGCGTGCATGCCAGATAGCATGCCACGCGCTCGCCCCAGCCGCCGTCCAAGATGCCGTCCTCGAGGGTGACGACAACGCGATGCTCGGCGGCAAGGCTGTCGAGGAACTCACGGTCAAGCTCGGTTGCAAAGCGCGGGTTGACGAGCGTGGCCTCGATACCGTACTCGGCAGCCAGGTGGTTTGCCACGCGCTCGCCCAGCTCAAAGAAATCGCCGAGCGCGAGTACTGCTACGTCGCGACCCTGGCGCACCACGTTGTAGCGAACGGCGCCGTAATCGGCGTCCTCGGCAGGCGCCAAGTCGGGGCGGCTTACCAAGCCAATGCCCGGCACGCGAATCGCCACGGGATGCTCGCGGTGGTCGAGCGACCAGCTCAGCATGGACAGGTATTCTTCCATGCAGGAAGGCGCCAAATAGTGCATGTTGGGAAGACCGCCCAGCATGGAAATATCAAAGAACGAAAGATGCGTCTCGGATGTGGTGCCAAAGATCGACGCACCAAACACCAAGATGGTTGCGGGGGCATCGTTGAGGCACAGATCGTGCCACAGCTCGTCGTAGGCGCGCTGCAAAAACGTGCCGTACACACCAAAGACTGGCTTGGCGCCCGAGCGCGCAAGCGCGGTGGCAAAGGTCACGGCGTGCTCCTCGGCAATGCCCACATCGACGAACTGTTTGCCGGCGGCAGCGCGAAGCTCGGGTGTAAAGCCCATAATGTAGGGCGTGGCGGCCGTGATGCCCACGACCTGCGGATCGCGCTCGATGGCGGCGCTGAGCGCCTCGCCTGTAATGTCGGCATAGGTGCGCGGTGCAGGCTCGCTCGGATGGCCCGGGCAGAGCTTGCGCCCAGTCGCCATGTCAAACGGACCCACGTGGTGCCAGCGCTCGGGGTCGCTCCGGGCCGGCTCAAAGCCCATGCCCTTGGCGGTGGAGACGTGCAGCACGATGGGATGATCGATATCGCGCAGTTCCTGCAGCGCATCGACGAGGGCCAACACATCGTTACCGGCGTCCAGATAGCGGTAGTCGAGCCCCATCGCGCGGAACACGTTGCGCTCGCAGGTGCCGTTGCTGGCGCGCAGCTCGGCCAGATTGCGATACAGGCCGCCATGGTTCTCGGCAATGGACTGGTCGTTATCGTTGACGATGATGATCAGATTGCTATCGAGCTCGGCGGCATTGTTGAAGCCCTCAAACGCCAGGCCGCCCGAAAGCGAGCCGTCGCCAATAACGGTGATGACGTTGTACGCATCGCCCGCCAGGTCGCGAGCGTGCGCCAGGCCGCAGCCCAGGCTCACCGACGTGGAGGTATGGCCCATGGCGAACAGGTCGTGCTCGGACTCGTCGGGATTGGCAAAGCCAGAAGCCTCACCATAACGCTCCGGATCGATATAGGTGTACGCGCGCCCAGTCAGCGCCTTGTGAGCGTAGGTCTGGTGCGAAACGTCAAAGACAATCTTGTCGATGGGGGAGTTGAACACGCGATGAAGCGCAACCGTAAGCTCAACGACGCCCAAGTTGGGGGCAACGTGCCCGCCGACGGCGGCGGAGCTTTCGAGGATTGCCTGACGGATCTCGCCGCAGAGCAGCGGAAGCTCGGCGCGGTCGAGAGCCTTGACGTCCTCGGGCGTTGTCGTTTGCGTAAGCAGCATCGTTGTGGGTTACTCCATGCGAATCGTGCGCCGGCACTCCCTCGGCCGGCACAATTGCACAAGACAGTCTCGCACATTTTGGCGTTTGATATGTGACGGCGGCGCGGTAATTCGCCAACTGGTGGGGCAAAACGTTTTGTCCGATGCCATACTGATGTGTTCCATGATGTTTTTATCGATTGTGCACAGGCCGTAGCTTGTCGCCGTGAGTCGCTGGAAGGAGACAGCATGTCTGATGTCGTTCGTGCCGAGAAAATCGCGTGCGAAGTAGACCATGCTGCCCGCCAGCTGGCCCAGGCGGGCCGCTTGGACCTGACGCGCGAGTTTATCCAGCATGGCGATGTGACGGTGTATACGCATGTGACCTCGGTGGCGCGGGCGAGCCTG
>URVK01000011.1 GCA_900551305.1 uncultured Collinsella sp. | reverse complement strand
TGGCAGCGGCACCATCGGACTCGAGACCCAGCTCGGCGGCGCGCTCGGCCTCCTGGTCGCAGAGCAGCTTATCGTATGCCTTCAAGAACGGCAGGTAGATGATGGCGTCCAGCAAGATGATGATTGCAACAAATACCAGGGCGATAAGCTGGAAGTTCGTGGTGATGAAGATGCCGATGGGGGCAGGGGTGGCCCAAGGCACCACGAAGGAGAAGCCGTTCATGCCCACATTGTCGATAAAGAACTTGGCAACGCTTACGTTGACGCAGCCGGCGGCAACAAAGGGGATGAGCATGTAAGGGTTAAGGATCATCGGCGCGCCAAAGAGCAGCGGTTCGTTGACGGCGAAGGCAACAGGAACAATCGAGGCCTTACCGACGGCTTTGAGCTGCTTGGACTTCATAAAGAGAATCAGCAGAAGCGGCACGATGAACGTGGCGCCGGTGCCGCCGAACTCACCCACGAGCGACATGTTAAAGGTGAGGGAGTGTGCGGGGTGGCCGCCTGCCAGCAGAACCTGCAGGTTCTCGGCCTGGTTGGCAAGACGGATGGGGTCGATGCCCGGCTGGACAATCGAGGGGCCGTGGACGCCGATGAACCAGAAGAACGCGGTGGCCGCCTGGATGAGGATGAGGCCAGGATAGGTTTCTGCAGCGGTAAAGAGCGGGGAAAGCAGTTTAATAAGCAGCTCAGAGAACGGAACGCCCATGAGGTTACGCACGACGACATCGATGATGCCGCAGATGATGACGGCGCCGCCAAAGGGGATGATGTCGCGGAAGTTCTGAGCGATGGCGCCCGGGACCTCCTTGGGCAGCTTAATGGTCAGATCGCGCGAGACGCAGAATTTGTAGACCCACACGGTGATGAACGCGGCGATATAGGCCGAGAACAGACCGCGCGTGCCCATGCTGGTGCAGTCGAAGACCGAAAGCTCGGAGCCGTTGAACTTGGTGGTGAACTGCGTAACGGCGAGCAAAAGCATACTGCACTGGGCGGCCACCATGGTGGAGCCGTCGTTGAGCACCTTGCCGGCGGGCATGCGACGGTTCATAGAAGCCGTGAAGTTCTTGGCAGTGGTGCCGGCAACCATGATGCCCATGACGCCCATGGTGAAGTTGTAGAGCTTGTTGCACCAGTCGATGAGCGGCTGGGGCAGCGTGACGCCGACTACGCCGGGAAGGGTGGCAATGAGCAGAAAGATCGAAGAGGTGAGGACAATGGGCATGCACCCAAGGAATCCGTCCTTGATGGCCTGGAGGTATATGTTCCTCGAGATCTTCTCAAAGAACGGTTGATGCTTTTCGAGCATCTTTACGATGGCGTCCATAGAGCTCCTTTGCTACTTGATGCGCGATGCATGTGGATGGAACTGGTCGTCGATGGATGGTCAGGACTGCCCGGAAACCTTCCTGCTTAAGGAAGGCATTGCGAAATGACAACGTTGTCATTTCGTTAATGACAACGTAAGACATTTTTGGAAGAGCAACAAGGATATACGGGTGAGTGGTCGATATTGTTCGGTAAACGGTTGATTTATCAGTCAGGCAGGTAGTGTATGCTAGAACGCAAAAACAAGCGATGTAAAACCGACTGGAGAAGCAGTGGCAACGATGGGCAAGAAAAATGTCTCAATGAATGATGTGGCGATTGCCGCTGGTGTTTCTCTCAAGACGGTTTCGCGCGTGATTAACGAGCCCGATAGCGTGCGAGAGTCGACACGCGATAAGGTCCATGCGGCCATGGAGGCGCTCGGGTTTCGAGCCAACTTTGCCGCGCGTTCGCTCAAGTTGGGCCGTTACGGGTGCATCGGCGTCGTGCTGTTCCACTTGTCGGGCGGTGCCGTGGACATGATCGACGGTATCGCCGATGCCGCCGAAGAGCGAGGCTTTGCTCTTACGATGATTAAGAAGCGGGCGGGGGAGAAGATGACCCTTGCCGAAGCGGCGCGTAGGATGTCGCAGCTCCCCGTCGACGGCATGATTTTCAACCTGCGCCAGATGGTCGATGACTTTGATACCTTTGAGGCGCCGAAAGACCTCAAGACGGTGATTATCACACCGATGGAACATCCTACCTGCTCTACCGTCAGTGACGACCAAGAGGGCGGCGCGCGCATGGCGTGCGAGTACTTCTTGAACCACGGGCACAAGAACGTGTACTTCGTCTCTGGTAAGAAAGAGTCACTGTCGAGCCAGTGCCGTATGAAAGGTTGGCGAGCGGCACTCGAGGCACGTGGCATTGAGCCGCCCGAGCCTCTGCAAGGCGATTGGAATGCGGATAGTGGCTATGCCGCGGGCCTTGTGCTTGCCGATAAGCCCGATTGCACGGCGGTCCTCGCTGCTAACGACTGCATGGCAAACGGCGTGATGATGGCTCTACGTGACAAAGGGCTCAATGTGCCCGACGACGTGTCCGTGATCGGCTTCGACGATGAGCTCTACAAGACGATTCCCAACTCGATTCTGACGTCGGTGAAGTTTCGCCACCGCGAACTGGGCATCCGTGCGCTTAACGAGGTCGTCGCAGGTCTGGAAGCCCCGAGCTCCAGAAGTCGTACGCTCGTCTCGGGCGTGTTGGTCGAGCGTTCCAGCGTAAGGGATCTGCGGGCGTAGACGTGCTCGGCCTGCTCGTCTAAATCTGTAACAGGTGGGACCCGAAAACTCGACTAGGTGTTATAGATTGAGATTTTGTCTACCCAGCCATCATCTTTGTCTCGATCTGTAACAGTTAGGAGTGAAATGACCAGCCAGGTGTTACAGATCTAGATTGATTGGATTGACCCATCTGTTCACCTCGATCTGTAACAGCTGGGACCCAAAAACTCGGCTAGATGTTACAGATTAAGATGAACAGGAGGACGGGTGCGGTCTAAACAAAATGGCCCGCGCATCACGCATCGATGCACGGGCCATTTTTTTTCTGCGAGCGGCAGGTGGCGTCAGCGTCTTATGCCTCGAGGTTTTCCTCGATCCAGGCGACGGCACCCTTGGGATCCTTAGTGAGGTCGATGTACTGTTTGCCCTTGGGCGACAGCAGCGTGATGCCCAGGCGGTCGGTGTCGGCCTTCATCTCGTTGTAATAGGTGCGAACCTGCGGAGCCAGGACGATGACGTTGTACTGGTCCATGATGGCGTAGTGGCTGCCGTAGGCACCGGCGTTGGCGGTAATGTCGATGCCCAGCTCGTCGGCGCCTTCCTTAAGCGCGTTGGCGAGCAGTGCAGAGGTGCCGGCGCCAGCGCACAGAACCAGAACCCTCAGATCCTTGCCCTTAAGGGCGGACGGAGCTGCGGAGGCCTCAGTGGCAGAAGCGGTCTCGACAACAGGAGCCTCAACGGCGGGGGCGGCAGCGGTCTTGACGGCCTTGGTCTCCTCGGCCTCTTCTTCGGCCAGGGTCTCGGCCTCCTGCTTGCACAGGACGTTGTCGTAGGCCTTGCAGAACGGGTAGTAGATTAAGAAGTCAACGACCAGCAGGACGACAACCAGGACCAGAGAGATCGGCTGGAAGTTGGTGTCGATGAAGGTGCCGATCGGTCCGGGGAGTGCCCACGGCATGGCATAGATAAAGCCGTTCATGCCCAAAAAGTCGATGAAGAACTTACCAATGAGGACGTTGGCCACGGGGGCAAACAGGAACGGGATCAGGAAGTACGGGTTGAGGATGATGGGCGCGGCGAACAGCAGCGGTTCGTTGACGGCGAACATCACGGGTACGACAGAGGCTTTGCCGACGGCCTTGAGCTGCTTGGAGCGCATAAAGAGCAGGAAGATGATCGGGACAATGAACGTGGCGCCGGTGCCGCCGAGTTCGCCGATGTAGTTACCGAAGTTCTCGGTCAGGGCGAGGGCGGGGTGACCGCCGGCCTGCAGCGTGGCGAGGTTGGTGGTGATGTTGCCAAACAGCGCGGCGTTGAGGGCAGGCTTAACGACCGAGGGGCCGTGGATGCCCATGAACCAGAACAGCGGGATCATGAACCAGATGAGGGCGAGGCCGGCGTAGGAATCGGCAGCGGCGAACAGCGGGCTCACCAGCGTGGAGATGACGTTGGCAAACGGGACGGCCAAGCAGGTGCGGCAGATAACGTCGATGACGGCGACAAACAGGATGGAGAAGCTGAAGGCGAAGATGTCGCGGAAGTTCTGGGCGATGGCGCCGGGGACTTCTTTGGGCAGCTTGATGGTGATGTCTCGCTTAATGCAGAAGGCATAGATGTTGACCGTGGCAAATGCGGCGACAAAGGAGCTCAGTAGGCCCTTGGTGCCCATGTTGTCGGTAAAGAACACCGAGACATCGGCGCCGTCGATCTTGGCACTCGTCTGGGTAACGGCCAAGATGAGCATAGCGCACATGGCGGCGACCATGGTGCTCGTGGCGTTGATGGCCTTGCCGGCAGGCATGCGGCGGTTCTTGGAGCCGGTCAGCGCGCTTGCGGTGGTGCCGGCGACCATGATGCCCACGACGCCCATCGTGAAGTTGTAAACCTTGTTGCAGAAGTTCACGACGTCGACGTTCCACCAGTCGGGCAGCGTAAAGCCGCCGACCGTGGCGACAACGCCCGGCAGGGTCGAAATAAGCAGGAAGACAGAAGAAGACAGGATGATGGGCATTGCTGCCAAAAAGCCGTCTTTAATGGCCTGAAGGTAGATGTTCTTAGAGACCTTGTCGAAGTACGGCTGACCTTTCTCCAAGAACTTAACGATCGATTCCATAGTTCACGCTCCTCTTTGCATGAAATCTTAATGGCATGGACGTTGAAAACCTATATGGTCTCCCGCTTGCTAAAAGCCCGGGTGCAGGCGGGGTCGGTCCCAGGGGGAGAGAGGGGAGCGGCTGGGTTTGTATCGCATAGGGCCGCTCCCCTCTCGGGGGAAAGCGAGGCGATGCGCTACTGCGCGTCCGCCATAGTGTCGGCGAGCTCCTTGTACCAGAGTGCCGACTGCTTGATGTAGCGTTTTTGCGTGTCGAAGTCGATGTAGAACAGGCCGTAGCGCTTGTTATAGCCGTTGGCCCACGAGAACTGGTCCTGCAGGCTCCAGATAAAGTAGCCCTGGACGTCGACGCCCTCGGCGCGCGCCCGGAGCACCTTCTCCATGTGCTGGTCGACAAAGTCGATGCGCTCGGGATCGGCGACGATGCCGTTTGCGTCGGGCTCGGGGTCCTTGTGGCCCAGGCCGTTTTCGGTGATATAGATGACGGGGAGGTTGGGATAGGTGGCGCTGATGTGCTTGAGCGTGTCGTAGAGGCCTTGCGGGTAGATGAGCCAATCCCAGTCGGTGGTGGGGATACCCGGCATATCGACCTGCTGCCCGACGCCCTTAAACTTAAAGCACGAGGTGCCCTTGTCTCCGGTGCCGTTAAAGCTGTTGGTGGACTCGCCATCGTAGGCGGCGATAAACGCCGACTGATAGTAGTTGAGGCCGAACATATCGTTGCGGGGCGCCGCCTTGGCGAGCTCCTCCATGTCGCTGTCCTCAACCGTAAGCGTGGCGTTGTTGGCACGCAGAATCTCGTTGATGAGTGAGAGGGTGCGCGCGGAGTAGTGACCCAGGAAGGCGCCGTCCATGATGAAGTCGGTGTAGAAGGCGTTGTACAGGTCGGCGGCGTGCTGGTCGGCGGGCGAGTCTGTGGCAGGATATGCCGGCGTCAGGACGTTGACCATGCCAATGCGTCCGCCCAGGTGCTCGGTCTCGTCAAGATCCTTATACAGGTTGACGGCGCGGGCGTGGGCAACGAGCTCGTTGTGCTGGCTCTGGATGCCGCTCGTCACATCAAAGTGATGGTTGGGCGGGAAGTTGCCTTGGATGTATTGGGAGTGCGAGAGGCTGATGAGCTCGTTGATGGTGAACCAATTCTTGACCTCGCGGAACTCGCGGAAGCAGAACTCGGCATAGCGCACATAGGCGTCGACGGTCTTGCGGTTGAGCCAGTCGCCCTGGTTGAACAGGGCGGCGGGGGAGTCAAAGTGATGCAGGGACACATAGGGCTCGACGCCATACTTTTTGCAGCAGGCGAACAGCTCGTGGTAGTGCTTAACGCCCTCGGCGAGGGGCTCGGCATCGTCGCCGTTGGGGAAGATGCGGGTCCAGGCGATGGACACACGGATGGCGTTGAGTCCATGCTCGGCAGAAAGGCGGATATCCTCCTCGTAGCGGTTGTAGAAATCACTGGCCGGGTCGGGCAAAAAGCGACCCTGGGCGACAAGGTAATCGTCCCACATGGTCTTACCCTTGCCTGCCACCTTCGTGGAACCTTCCGTTTGGTACGCGGCGGTTGCGGCGCCCCAAACAAAGCCCTTCGGCAGCTGCTGTACGCGGTTTAGCAAAGACATATGCATACACCCTCTCGTCTCGCTGTTCGATATTGTGCGTTTGCGCTCAGGAGGCTCCCTGGTTAGCGTTCAGCGGTGAAAAAGCCCGATAAACACTATCTTAAAATGATTAGAACCAAAATGAGCACGTGAACATTTGACAATGAGCACGTTAACATCCGGCTGGGATGTATAGAAACAAAACAACTTCAAACAGCCGCGAACGGTTGTATTTGTTCGGTAAGCGGTTTTGATTGACAGAAGTTTTCATGTTGTGGTATATGGCTCGGGTATCATGAGCACGTTATCGATGTATGTACGATGCGCCATGGGCGCGGGGAATAGTTGGGAAGCAGGTTAGCGTGGAAGGCATGGCTCAGCAGACAAGGAATGGTCATTCGGCGAGCGCGGCAGAGGTTGCGGCGCTCGCTGGCGTGAGCCGCCAGACTGTGTCTCGCGTGGTCAACGGTATGCCCAACGTGACGGAAAAGACGCGCAAGCGTGTGCTGGCCGCCATGGAAGAGCTGGGCTTTCGTCCCAATTTTGCTGGAGCGGCGTTGCGCGGCGGGTCGTATCGTTCTATTGGCCTGTGCATGTACAACATCACACGTGTCGGTAACCTGGCGACGCTCGAGGGTATCATGCAAGCGGCGCGCGAGCACGATTTTGCCGTCACTATGATCGAGATGGGCGGCGACAAGCCCTATACACTTGCCGATGCCTCGCGCCGCATGGTCGAGCGACCCGTCGACGGCATGATTCTCAACATGAACCGCATGGCTCCCGATTTTGAGGAGTTTGTTCCCCAGCCGGGAGTGCGAACGGTCATCCTGTCCATGTATGCGCATCCGCGCTGCACGACGATCGACTCCGACCAGTATGGTTCGTGCGAGCTGTTGACCAATTATCTGCTGGAACATGGTCACTCGAATATGCGGTTTGTGGCGGGTCCGGAAAACTCGATTTCCTCGCGTTTTCGTGAGGCCGGTTGGCGCGATACGCTGGGTCGTGCTCATGTCGATGCCGCTCCGATGCTGCGTGGCGATTGGAGTGCGGACAGTGGGTACGCCATGGGCGAGCGGATTGCGGCCGAGGTACTTGCCGGCGGGTCGCAGGCGCCGACTGCCGTGCTTGCGGCAAATGACCAGATGGCGCTGGGCGTTATCGCCGCGCTCGAGAACGCGGGCCTGTCCGTGCCCGACGACGTGAGCGTGGTTGGTATCGACGACGCACTCGAGGGACTTGTTCCTCACAATCGACTGACGACGCTGCGATTTGATTTGCGCGGTGTCGGTAAGCTTGCGTTTGAGGCGGCGATTGGAGAGAGCTCGTCTATCGAGGCGATTCATGTGCCGAGTACGCTGGTCGAACGCTCGACTGTTAGGGACATACGGGGTTAGGTCCTACTCCGTTTGTCTCGATTTGTAACAGGTAGACGGTCAAAAGCGGGCTACGTGTTACAGATTTAGATTCTTCGGAAAGAGCAATCCTGTTCGTCTCAATCTGTAACAGCTAGGACCAAAAAACTCGGCTAGATGTTACAGATCGAGACAAACGGCTCCCGACCAGCCCAAAAACAAAAAGACCGGGGGCGGCGCGCCGTGTGACGTGCCGCCCCCGGCTGAGAAATGGGGACAGGTTGTGTGAGCGGGCAACCCCGCCAGCCACTAGTCCAGACGACGGGTCTGCGCTACGTGCTTGTACCAGTAGGCGCTTGCCTTGGGCGTGCGCTTCTGGGTCTCAAAGTCAACGTAGAAGAAGCCATAGCGCTTGTTGTAGCCATTGGTCCAGGAGAACTGATCCTGCAGGCTCCACAGGAAGTAGCCGCCCACGTTGACGCCCACCTCCATGGCCTTGAGCAGCCAGCGCAGGTGCTGCTCGATGTAGTCGATGCGCGGCTGATCGTCCACAAAGCCGTCTTTGTAGGGGTCCTTGTAACCCATGCCGTTTTCGGTGATGAAGATCTGCTTGTAGTTGGGGTAGCGCTGCTTAATGTAGACGAGCAGATCGAACAGGCCCTCGGGATAGATGATCCAGTCCCAGTCGGTGGTGGGGATGCCAGGCTTGTTCACATGCTCGCCAATACCCTTAACGCGCCAGCGGCCGGTGCCCTTCTCGCCCGTACCGTTGTGGTGCAGGTCGTTCTCGCCATCGTAAGCCTTCAAAAAACGGCACTGATAGTTGTTAACGCCCAGGTAGTCGTTGTAGAGCGCGGCCTCGCGCATAATCTCGAGGTCCTCGTCCAGAATCTCGATGGTGCCGCCCGAGACGGCAGCCAGGCGGTTGGCGCACTCCAAGGTGTCAGGCGCGTAGTCGCCGCGGAAAGTGGCGTCGAGCAAGAACTGGTTCTGCAACACGTGCTCGTTATTAGCGGCTTTGATGTCGGCGGGGTCGTTCTCGTTGAGCGGGTACTTAAACTCCAGCGACTGGATGACGCCGATCTTGCCCTTAAAACCGCCGTTGTGGAAGGCCAGTACTGCCTTGGCGTGGGCGAGCATCATGTTGTGCTCGCACTGGAAGGCCTCGGCCAGATGCGCCTTGACGCCACCGGGGAAGGTGCCCTCGATGTAGGTGTTGGAGGCGTCCGCCCAGATCTCGTTAAAGGTGAACCAATAGGTCACCTGGTCGGCGTACTCCTTAAAGCAGAAGGTGGCAAAGTCCACAAAGGCGTCGATGGTCTCGCGGTTGAGGAAGTCGCCCTTCTCAAAGAGGGACAGCGGCGTATCGAAGTGATGCAGCGTGACAAACGGCTCAACGTGGTGCTTGTGACATTCGGCGAAAAGGTCGTGATAGAACTGGACGCCCTCGGGGTTGATCTCGCCGGTCCCGTTGGGAAAGATGCGGCTCCAGGCAATGGAGAGACGGATGCCGTTGATGCCAAACTCCTCGCACAGTTCCAGGTCGACGGGGTACTGGTTGTAGAAGTCCGAAGCGGGATCGGGGGAAAAGCGCCCCTGGGCCTCCAGGAAGTCGTCCCAGGCGACCTTGCCCTTACCGTGAGTGCGGGTCTCGCCCTCTACTTGGTAGGCAGCGGTGGCGCCGCCAAAGACAAAGTCCTCGGGAAACTGCGCAGGCGGGTTGGTGACGCTAGCAGGGTTAACGGACATGATGATCCAATCGTCTAAATCGAAGGGCCAGCCGGCTGTGTATGGTCGGCTGGCCCTGGGCGTTACTTACTTCGAAAGCTGTTCACTCACGAAGGCGAGAGACTTGTCGCCGTTCTGGGAGAGCTCGATGTACTGCTTACCGCGGCAGGCGACGCACTTGTTGCCTACGCGCTCGCAGTCTTTCTGCAGGTCGGCCAGGTAGCTGGCGGCCTGCGGGGCCAGGACGACCAGATCAAAGTCGGGGAGCATGTCAACGTGGTTGCCATAGGCCTCGGCAGCGGTCTCGAGGTTAATGCCGCGCTCCTTGGCAGCCTTGGCCAGCGCGTTGGCGAGCAGGCCCGAGGTGCCGCCACCCTGGCAGAGCACGAGCACGCGCTTGCCGTTGAGGTCGCTGGCGGTCGTTGCCTCGGCAGCGGGTGCTGCGGGAACGGCGGGGGTATCGGACTTCACGGCCTCGGCAGCAGCGCCGGCGGCAACGCTCTTGGCGTCGGCCTTGCCCTGGAAGGCATCGTTGAGCTTGGCAGCCTTTGCGGCGTTCTTGGCGGCGAGCTCCTCCTGGGAGATCTCGGCCTCCTCGGTGCACTTCTGGGCGTCGTAGGCACGGAAGAACGGATAGTACAGAACAAAGTCGACGACCAGGATAAGGGCGAGCATCACAAAGGCGAGCGGCTGAAAGCCCAAGCCCATGATGGTGCCGATGGGGCCGGGGACAGTCCAAGGCAGGGTGTACATAAAGCCGTTCATGCCCAAGAAGTCGATAAAGATCTTGAGGATCCAGATGTTGGCGATCGGGGCAAAGACGAACGGGACAAAGAAGACGGGGTTGAGCACGATGGGCGCGGCGAACAGCAGCGGCTCGTTAACGGCAAAGCACACGGGGACGATAGCGGCCTTACCGACGGCGCGCATCTCCTGGGACTTGGCCAGGAAGCAGAACATAAAGACCAGGACGAGCGTGGCGCCGGTGCCGCCCATGCAGACGACGAAGTACTGGGCACCCTGGGTCAGGACAGCGGAAGCGTGCTGGCCAGCCTGGAACGCAGCCAGGTTGTCGGTCATGTTGGCAACGAGGGCGGCGGCGATGGCGGGCTCGACGATCGAGGGGCCGTGGACGCCGACGAACCAGAACAGGCTCATGGCGCCGTAGATCACAGCGAGACCGATATAGCCGTCGGCAGCGGTGAACAGGGGCTGGAACACCTGGATGACGCCCTGGGCAAAGCAGAAGCCAAAGGCAGCGCGGAAGACGATGTCAAAGACCCAAAAGACGGCGATGCAGACGGAGAAGGGGATGATGTCCTTAAAGGTCTGCGAGATGTTGGGCGGAACCTGCTCGGGCATCTTGACGGTGATGTTGCGCTTGATAAAGAACTTGTAGATGATGCCGGTCACAAACGCAGCGATGAAGGCAGTCAGCAGGCCCTTGGAACCAAGGTAGGTGGTGTTGAAGCCGCTGGCGGCGTCCGGGGCGATGGTGTCGCTCGAAAGGAGCAAGAAGCCGATGATGGCCGCGCACATGCATGAGATAAAGTTGATCTGGTTGTTCTTGGGCAGGTCGCGGTTCTGAGCGTCGGCGAAGTGCTTGGCGGTGGTGGCGGCACAGGCGATTGCCAGGATGCCCATGGAGTAGTTGTAGCACTTCCACAGGGCGTTGTTGATGTCATCGGGCCAGTAGAAACCCCAGATGTTGGGGACCGAGGCTACGAGGCAGAAGATGGACGAGAAGATGATGATGGGGATGACGGAGATAAAACCGTCGCGGATCGCCTTGAGGTACTTGTTGCGGGCGATCGCGTTGAAAAAGGGCTGGCCCTTTTCGATAGTGGCGATGGGTTGCTCCATGCAAAGCTCCTAAGAGTCGGTGGGTTAGCAACGATGGTAGCTTTTGACGTTCGGTAGCCAAAATGTTGACGTTGCCATTTTGCGACACAAAAAAAGACGCGAACCGGTGGTTCCTGTGCCTGCGAACCGTCGATTCTTTGTGCGCAAACGTTTGAGCCGCCCGGTGGCTCTGTGTTTGCACAATGGCAACGTTAACATTTGGGCGACAAAAGCCGTTCGGGGAAGCAGAAATGTCGGTGAACGGTAGGTTTTGGGTGGTAAGCGTATTGCAGAGGCGGCGTTAGATATACTTGAAGGCGTTTAATATGACTGCGCAGGATGCCGTCAATGGCATCGTTGACACGGAAAGATCGACCAATGGCCGCTGTTAAAAAATCGGTTTCCGTTAAGGACGTGGCGCGTCTCGCGGGCGTCTCGGAGCAGACAGTCTCGCGTACGGTGCACGATTCACCCAGCGTGCGCCCCGAGACCAAGGAGCGCGTGCGTGCCGCCATGCGCGAGCTGGGGTATCGCCCCAATTTTGCCGGTCGATCGCTGCGCCGTGGCAAGTTTAAGACCGTCGGCGTAGCCATGTTCAACATTACCGGTACAGGCAACCTCGACCGTATGGAGGGCTTTGCTGCCGCCGCCGATAAGCACGGATACGCCATTACCCTCACGAAAGTAGATGGGCATCCGTATACCCTCGAGAGCGCATCGTCGCGCATGAGCGCACTGCCGGTGGATGGCATGGTCGTGATCATGAATCGCATGCCGGCGGACTTTGGAACCTTCGAGCCACTGCCCGGCATGCAGACAGTGCTCGTTACGATGTTGGAGCACCCGCTCTGTTCAACGGTCGATAACGACCAGTTCGATTGCTCGCGCCAGGTTGTCGAGTACTTGCTGAGGCAGGGGCACAAGACCGTGCATTTCATCTCGTGTCCCGAGCGCTCGCTTTCGGGCATGCAACGCGAGGAAGGCTGGCGCGAGACATTGCACGCACATGGTATTGAGCCGCCGCGACTCGTTCGTGGCGATTGGACGGCACAGAGCGGGTATGCTGCCGGTCAGGCTCTGGCGGACGATCCGACCTGTACGGCCATTTATGCTTCTAACGACGCCATGGCCTACGGCTGCATTCGCGGACTCGAGTCGCGCGGGAAGTGCGTGCCCCAGGACGTGAGTGTGGTGGGTGTTGATGACAGTCTGGGCGACATCGTGCCCGACCGTCGCCTGACTACGATGCGCTTTGACAACAAGCGCGTCGGCATGTGGGCGGTCGACAAGATTGCCGGCGCCGAGGGCGTTGAACCCGGTGTGGAGCACATGCTGTTTCCGGGCGTGCTCGTCGAGGGCGATACGGTGCGCGATGTACGCTAGAGCGCGGGTCTGTTTGGGTTGCCGTTAATTGTGTTCGATATTGTTCAAATTGGTTTAAAAACCGTTCACGGGCGAAAAGTGACCGTTCATAGCTCGAAATTACGTTTTGCGCTGTTCTTTTTTGTTTGAATGTTATTGTTTCTGTCATACACAACGCAGCGCGTATGCCCGGACGCGATGCTCTCCATTGGTTCATATGTGAAAGGAACGCAACATGGCAACCAAAGAAGAAATCTCGATGGTTGGATTCGAGATTGTCGCATACGCAGGTGACGCCCAGACCGATCTGCTTGCAGCGCTCGATGCTGCTCGCGAGGGTGACTTTGAGAAGGCCGAGCAGCTGCACAAGGATGCCAGCGATGCGCTTATCGGTGCCCACGACACGCAGACCAAGCTGCTTTCGCAGGAGGCCGGCGGTGGCGAGATGGAGATGACCTTCATCATGGCTCACGCTCAGGATACCCTCATGACCACTATGATCCTGGAGAAGCAGACCCGCTTTACCATCGATGCCTACAAGCGCATCGCCGAGCTCGAGGCCAAGCTCGCCTAACGAGCCCTCACAACCAAGTCCCCTTCCAAAAGCTCTGCCGCTACCCGCGGCAGAGCTTTTTCTGTCCTCCTCCAAGTTGCGGTGAAATAGGGACTGAATAGGGGCCGACGGGCGCAAAACAATCCCTATTCCACCGCAACTCATCCGGAGATAGTCATTGGGGACAGTCTTGGTGCGCTCTGTTCGTCTTCCCGTTCGTTTTTTGCTCGGTGGGTATACTTTCTTTCGCATTAAACGCCGGACTGAGGAGGTATCCAAATGCCGGATAACGGGTCAATACAAAAAAGAGACGCGCACGAGATGGCTCATGGGCGTCCTGTCCAGATAACCGAGCATACGACGGTAACCGAGCTGCAGCCCAGCCTGTCCGATGTCGTGTGCGCAAACAAAAAGCTGCAGATTGGCTTTATCGTTGCGCTTGTGGTCCTGGCGCTGCTGTCGGGCTTTGTAGCTCGTCCGCATTTTGCCGATACTAAGACTTGGGACTCCACCATCGAGGTCATCGATCAAAAGAAGGGCAATGTTTTGGCGCTCACAACCTCGTGCGTCGCCCTATCTGCGGGTATCACTGCGCTGCCGGGCGATACGGGAACGCCAGTTGCCGAGCAGCTCGCGCAGCTTTCAGGCAACCTTGGTATCGTGCTTGCTGTGCTCTACCTCGAGAAATACCTGCTAACCATTTTGTGGTCGGTTGGCCTGGGCATCTTAATCCCGTTTGCGTTGGTGCTCTTTGCGGTGTCGCTCGGCATTCACGGGCGCTGGAGTACGAGCGCTGCCCTGCGCCGTGTGGCGACGCGCGTGCTGGTGGTTGCCGTGATCGGCATGGCGCTCGTGCCCGCGAGCGTATGGGTGTCGCAGAAGGTCGATGAAACGTATCGAGTGAGCATCGAGGCGGCCGAGCAAAAGGCGGCCGACGCTGCGAGTGCGGCTGATAGCGGAAGCTCCAAAACAAGCAAGAAAAAGACCGAGTCCGCAGAGTCCAAGAGCGTGCTCGAGCAGCTTGCCGACGGCGCCTCGGGCCTCGTCACGTCGGTGACCAGCGGCGCCAAGCAGATGACCGACGAGATCGTGCAGCAAGTGACCGATCTCATCGAAGGCGTCATTGTGATGATCGTGACCTCGTGCGTTATCCCGCTGCTGGTGCTCGCGGCGTTCCTGTGGCTGGGACACGTGCTGCTGGGGATCGATATTTCCGGCCCGGCGAACTATTTGACGGGCCGCTTTCTGAGTGCTCCGTCCAAGCACGCCAAAAAGGGTGGGCAGTTCGAGTAGCTAAAACAGCTGTATATACCGGGGAATACCGCCGAAGGGCGGCCGAGACACGTTCTCGGCCGCCCTTTTGTTTGTTGAACATATGGTCGCTGCGTTCGCGCCGGACCCAAACGGTCAGCAATCATCCGTGAACGGTATTTGTTCAAAAAAGAACAAAGATAAACAAATAGTTGTTGCAGTTACTGTTCGAATGTGTTCAAATAAACATGAACAGTGAAGAACCGCACATTCAGATGCCTGGACCTGAACGCGATTCAACACTTCCAAACAGAAACTACGCACCTGCGTATCTCTCAAGGAGGATGTCATGAGGGTTGTAATCGCTTCCGATGCCGACGGTATGTCGATGAAGGAGTCCATCAAGGAGATGCTCATCGCCGACGGTCACGAGGTCGTCGACTATTCCGAGACCCCTGCCGCGGACTTTGTCGATTCCGCGACCGCCGTTGCCAAGGACCTGCTGGAGCACAAGGATTCCCAGGGCTTTGCATTCGATAAGTACGGCGTCGGCTCCTATATGGCCGCCGTCAAGATTAAGGGCATGGTCGTCGCCAACATTTCCGACGAGCGTTCCGCCTACATGACCCGCGAGCACAACGGCTCGCGCATGGTCACCATGGGTCCGGGCGTTGTGGGCACCGAGGTCGCCAAGAAGATCGCCCGCGAGTTCCTGCGCGCCCAGTACGCCGGCGGCCGTCACCAGATCCGTGTCGACATGCTCAACAAGATGGCCTAACGAGAGCCACCGAGAACTCGAACTTCTACCTCAACTTGTGAATTCAGACGAAAGGACGTTCTGATGAAGAAGACCATCGCAATCGGTTGCGACCATATCGTTACGGACGAGAAGATCTATCTGGCCGACCGCCTGGAGCAGGCTGGCTACAAGGTGCTCGACTGCGGCACCTACAGCCACACCCGTACGCACTATCCCATCTACGGTAAGGCCGTGGGCGAGGCTGTTGCCAGCGGCAAGGCCGACTTTGGCGTGGCCCTGTGCGGCACCGGCATTGGCATCACCAACGCCGTCAACAAGGTTCCCGGCGCCCGCTGCGCCCTGGTCCGCGACATGACCTCTGCCCTGTATGCCCGTCGCGAGCTCAACGCCAACATCGTGGGCTTTGGCGGCAAGATTACCGGCGAGTTCCTGATGGCTGATATCATGCTTGCCTTCCTGGAGGAGTCCTACGAGAAGACTCCCGAGCACGATGCTCTGATCGCCAAGATCGATGCCTGCAATAAGGCCGACGCCGAGGCTCAGGCTGACCCGCACTTCTTTGACGAGTTCCTCGAGAAGTGGGACCGCGGCGAATACCACGATTAGCGGGTATCCGGCGTAATTAACTAGTCCGTTGACGGCTCGCGTTTCTGTGAGGGGGCGCGAGCCGGTTTTCTATCAGCCCAATTGGCCCAGCGGGCTGGACGTGCATTGTTCTTTTGTTTGCGGCGCTGCCTCATTACCTTTCTGCTAAAGGCACGACGTTCACAATGGATCGTGCGAGATGATATGTGAAGGAGAAGATTCCCATGGAGTTTGTTCTTGATAACGGCTCTGTCCGCATTGCGTTGAGCACGGCTGGCGGATCGTTCACTTCTATTACGGCCAACGGCCGTGAGTACCTGTGGCAGGGTGACCCGGCGGTCTGGTCGGGCCAGGCACCCATTTGTTTCCCGATCTGCGGCGGCCTTCGTGACGGTCGCGCAATGACCATGGGCGGCCGCGAGGTCAAGCTTGCCCGTCACGGCTTTGCTCGCAAACAGGAGTGGAAGCTCGAGGAGCAGGGCGACAACATGGTCGCGCTGAGCCTAAGCTCTGCCGACCATGCCGAGTTGCTCGAGCAGTACCCGTATCCGTTTAAGATCGTTGCTCGTTACACGATCGATGCGGAAAAGGTGGCCGTGTCGTACGAGGTGACCAATGAGGGCACCGAGGACATGCCGTTCTTTGTGGGCGGTCACCCTGGCTTTAAGTGCCCGCTTGACGAGGGCGAGTCCTATGACGACTACGAGCTCCGTTTTGAGCAGCGCGAGGCCGCCGAGCTCTGTACTGCCGTTCCCTCGACGGGCCTGATTGATGTTGAGCATCGCAGCAAGAACCCGATGGTTGGCCATGACCTGCCGTTGACCCACGAACTCTTTGACTTCGCGGAGACCATCTTTGACGTGCTCGAGAGCCGCGTGGTTACGCTGACCAAGAAGACCGAGGACAAGGGCGTGCGCCTGACGTTTCCCGATATGCCGTACCTGATTGTGTGGAGCAAGCCCGAGGGTGACTTTGTGGCCGTGGAACCGTGGGGCGGCCTGTCCACCTGCTCCGACGAGGACGATATTCTGGAGCACAAGCGCGGCTGCCTGGTGGCCAAGCCGGGGGAGACCGTTACCCGCGGCTTTGAGATCGAGATCCTTTAACGAGCTATCGTATGCTTGGGGCCGCGCGTGTCGTGCCCCGGAAACAGGAGTTCAATATGATTCTGACCGTTACCATGAACCCGTCGATTGATACGCGCTATCAGCTCGACAAGTTGATCATCGACGACGTGAACCGTGTGACGCCCGAAAAGACTGCTGGCGGTAAGGGCCTCAACGTGAGCCGTGTGCTGCTGCAGCTGGGCGACGACGTGCTCGCGACTGGCCTGCTCGGCGGCCACATGGGTGCCTATATGGCTGAGCTTATGGATGCCGACGGCGTCAAGAACGACTTTGTGCCCATCGCCGGTGAGACGCGCATTTGCCTGAATATCCTGCACGAGAGCAATCAGACCGAGCTGCTGGAGAGCGGCCCGCAGATCGCCCCGGCCGAGCTCGAGCCCTTTACGGTCAAGTTCGCCGAGCTTGCAGCGAAGGCGGACGTTGTGACGCTTTCGGGCTCGCTGCCGCGCGGCGTCGATGCCGGCTACTATGCCGAGCTCGTCAAGATCGCTGAGGAGGCGGGCGCCAAGGTGCTGCTCGACACCTCGGGTGCATCGCTGGAGGCCGCGCTGGAGTCCGACGCTAAGCCTGAGCTCGTAAAGCCCAACTTGACCGAGATTAACGGCCTGCTGGGTACGTCCTTTACGACTGATGATGTCGATGCCCTGCGCGAGGCGCTCCCCGCCGGTGGCCGCCTTGGCCGGATTCCCTGACCAGGTGG
>URVK01000010.1 GCA_900551305.1 uncultured Collinsella sp. | reverse complement strand
TGCGAAAACCAGCAAGGGCACCGCCCCCGTCGGCTTCGACGGACTGGCGGTCCTCTATAGCGCCCAAGGCAACGCCCCCGATCTTTTGCTCGATGCGGGCGACACCTTCCACGGACAGTCCTTCGCCACCATGAGCGAGGGCAAGAGCATCGCCGAGCTCATGGACACCTTCTACGCCGACGGCTACGACGCGACCACGCCAGGCAACCACGACTGGAGCTATGGCGCGGACAAACTCCGCGCCATGACCGGCTACAGCACCACCGGCACGCCCTTCGCCATGCTCTGCGCGAACGCGAAGTCTACGAGCGGCGTATGGAGCTCGAGCATCACCAAGACACTCGATCGCACCTGGGAGGATAGCGAAAATCACTCCACATTCGACTACAAAATCAAGGTCGGCGTTATCGGAGCCATGGATGAGTCGCTAGGTTCCTCGCTGCGCGCGGACCTGGTCGCGGGCACCAGCTTCTCGAGTGCCGCGAACGCCATCAATACCGAGGCAGAGCAGCTGCGCAAGGAGGGCTGCGATGTTGTTGTGTGTATCGCGCACACGCTCGACGCCAAGACCTTTGCCACACAACTCGCCGGCGTCGATGCCCTTATCGCAGGCCACGAGCACATCAACCTTAACGAAAAGGTGACGGGAGCCGACGGCAAGACGATCCACGTTGTCGAGGCAGGCAGCGCCTTTGCCGAGGTGGGGCTGCTTTCCATTCCGTACAGGTACGACACGAATGGCACCGAGACGACCAACGATGACACGGTCACGGTCCCTGCAGACGGCAGCGACGAGAGGCTCTACACCGCCAAGAACGTCAACGACCTTTTGGCAGACCCCGACAAGGGCTCCGACTACCAAAGCCGCCTTGAAGACGTCCGCAACAAGATCAAGCCGCTCGACGAGGCCTTTGAAAACGAATCGAACAAGGTGCTCGGCACATCCGCCACCAACTATTTCTACGGCGAGGACGCCGCAGGCACGCATGGTTGGGAAATGGTGCGCACCACCGATTTCCGCCCCAGCAAGGAGGGCGACACCACCAAGGCCCAGACCATCGGCCACGTGATTTGCGGCTCCTATCTTGCCCTGACGGGCGCGGACCTCGCTATCGAAAACGCTGGCGGCATCCGCGGCGGCATCGCGGCGGGCAACGTGACCGCCGGCAACGTCATCGCCATCTCGCCCTACGGCAACACCGTGGAAACCTGGACCATGACCGGCGCGGACTTCCTCGCAGCACTCGAGCACTCGCTGCAAATCAGCGACGAATGCAATCACAGCTACGAGCTTCAGCAAGCCTACGTGGCAGCCGGCCATACCGAGCAGGAGGCGCAAGACAAGTACAAGTGGCGCGATGACTCTGGCAGCGTTCTCTCCTTTGGCGGCATCAACGTGACGATTGATTGGACGCAGCCCGAAGGCAAGCGCATTGTGAGTGCCACACTCACCAAGGACGGCAGCACGCTCGACCCCGCCAAGACCTATACCGTCGCAACCAACAACTACATCATCACCAACACGACCGACTTCCCCACCTTCGCAAACGCCACTAAGCACACCGAGTGGGGTACCTGCGAGTCAGCGCTAAGGGCGCTGATCGGGCAGAACGACTGGGAGAGCAAGATGGCCTCACTCGCGGGCACCATCAGCTTTGGCTCCGCTGCCGTGGACCCCGCGCCCTCACCGGCCCCGACGCCTAAGCCCTCGTCTAAGACGGACACGGCGACCACGAAGGTCATCACCAAGAAGACGACCGGTAAGCTTGCCGCAACGGGAGACCGCACGCTGGCAGTAGTTGGCGCGTGCCTTATCGGCGGCATCATCGTCATCATGCTCGGCATTATCTGGAAGCGTCGACGCTAAGCTACACCGCCGGGCCTTACAGCCCCGCCGCGTAAACCTTATATCGAGCACAGAAGCCCGTCCGAATGTGATCGGACGGGCTTCTTGGTGGGTATCATGGTTGAACGATCATTAGGAGGTTTTCCCTACATGGAATTGTTTGAGCCAATTCTTCATTTCTTTGCACAACGATGGGTCCACAACATCATCTGGGCCGGTATCTTGGCCATCGGCACCGCCGTTGCCGCCAAAGTCGCGTCCAAGACCCTGCACCACCTGCTTAACCGCGACGATAACCCACTCCCAGCATCGAGCATCTTCATCAACATCGCGCGTGCCGTCATCTGGATGATCGGCGGCAGCTTTATCCTCGACAACTGCTTTGGCATTAACGCAAACGCGCTCGTCGCCGCTCTTGGCGTCGGCGGCATCGCCATCTCGCTCGGCTTTCAGGACACGCTGTCAAACCTTATCGGCGGCATGCAGGTGACGTTTATGGGCATCATCAAACCCGGCGACAATATCGAGGTCGGCGGCGTATCCGGCGTGGTCCAAGACATCACTTGGCGCCATACAACGATTGAGGATGCCTGTGGACAGACCATCATTGTGCCCAATTCCAACATCTCCAAAAACACGCTCGTGCATCTGATGCCCTTTGGGCGCGTGGCCGTCCCCGTCGCGGTGAAAGACCCCTCCAAATGGGCGTCGCTCGATGCGCTAGCAGACGAGCTCGTCAGCGCCACTAAAACGGCCGTCTCGCCCATCTCAGGCTTTGACAAGGAGCCCTATGTGCTCTTTAGCGAGATCGGCGACTTTGGCATTAAGGGCAAGATCATCTTTATCGTCAGCGACGACAGCACCACTTTCACCGCTGCCGACGCCTGCATCCGCGCCATCGCCCCCATCATCGCCTAAACCACCACAAAGGGGACAGGCACCTTTGTGGTGGTTTCGCATCGTGGTACCATGGTTCATATCGTTGTTTAAACGACTAAGGGAGTAGACACCATGGAAGAGGCCTATCGTCAAGCACGCAAGCGCGGCGAGCAAGGACGTCGACGCGCCATTAGTCAAAGCGAGCATCCGTACCTCACGGACCTCGATAGCTTGGTCGCCCAGCTCCCCTTAGGTCAGCGAGAGAGCGTCGGCCTAAGGGACATTCCGCTCGAAATGGTCGTCGGTACGGTTACTAAGGGCCGTCAGTCCGCCTTTTCATGCAACTTTATGCCCTTGCTGCCGTTTAGCACCGAGTTCGCCCGCAAGTGGTCCAACCTCTACGACATCCAGGTGACCGAGGGCTATCGCGATCCCGTCATCGTCACCGAGTTCATGCATCGGTTTTACGTCCAAGAGGGCAACAAGCGCGTCAGTGTCCTCAAATTCCTGGACGCCCCGACGGTTTCGGCCAAGGTCACCCGTCTCTACCCCGGCACATGGGATTCCGTCGAAAGCCGCCTGTACGGTGAGTTCTGCGCGTTTTGGCGCGTCTGCCCCCTATACGAGATCGAGTTCTCACGCGAGGGAAGCTACGAGACGCTCGCCAAGATGCTCGGTCAGGACCTTATCGAAAAATGGCCGCAGAAAAAGGTCGACTACCTGCGCCACACCTTCTTACTCTTTAAGCGCGCCTACCTTCGCGCGGGCGGCGACCACCTGGACATTACGCCCGCCGACGCCATGCTCGTCTACCTCAATGTGTACAACCAGGACCGCCTGCTGGATACACCGACGGATATCGTCGTAAACCGCCTGTGCAAGATCTGGCGCGAGCTGGTCATTGCCGGCAAAAATAACGAGGACAAGGTAGATCTTGTCGAAGCACCGAGCGTCGACGAGGAGGAGTCGCCCGCCAAGTCCACCTCCGGCGTGCTCAGCTTCTTTATGGGCAAGACCGTCTATTCGGCGGCCAACCCCCTGCGCATCGCCTTTATCCATGAGTTCCCCTGTGCGACGTCGAGCTGGGACAGCCTGCACGACCAAGGGCGTCAGTATCTCGATGAGCACTTTGGCGGTATCGTGCGCACCGAGGCGTTCGAGGACTGCCATGATCCGGACGCGTTCTACGCCGCCGTGGAAACGGCTGTCAAACATGGAGCAAACGTCATCTTCTCGACCTCGCACCGCCTGATGGAATACACGCTCAGGGCTGCCGTTGAGTATCCCCGGGTTCGGTTCCTCAACTGCTCTATCGGTCTTCCCCATCAAAGCGTCCGTTCGTACTTTGGCAAGATGTACGAGGCCAAATTCCTACTGGGCGCCCTTGCGGCCAGCATGGCGGATAACCACCGCATCGGTTACCACGCGTCGGTCTTCGCCTCGGGCGCACTCAGCGAGATCAACGCCTTTGCGATTGGCGCCTCGCTGCTCGACCCCCGCGCGCAAATTATCCTGACCTGGGGCGATGTGCCCGCCGGCGGTCTTGCTGAGGCCATGTGCCGCGAAGGCGTGAGCGTCATGACCGGCGCTGACATGTCAAAGTCGCTCGTAGACCCTACGGCCTACGGACTCCACCGCCTGGTCGATGACAAGGTCGTCGGCATCGCCATGCCGGTATGGAACTGGGGCCGATACTATGAGCTCATCGTGCGCAGCCTGCTGCACGGCACTTGGGACGAGACCAGCGACGACAATCAGGTTCGCGCCGTCAACTACTGGTATGGCATGAGCTCGGGCGTCATCGACATTCGCTACGCTCCGGGCCTGCCCTATCAGACGCGCAAGCTTGTTCAGCTGCTCCGCAATGGCATCGTCGAGGGTTCCATCAATCCGTTTGGCGGTGAACTCCATAGCCAAGACGGCGTGGTGCAGATCGAGGGCTTTCCCCCACTGCCGAGCACGCAAATCGTCGAGATGGACTGGCTGGCCGACAACGTGGTGGGCACCATTCCGCAACTCGACGATGAGCCGAAGGTCCGCGCCCTATGAAAATCCTTGCCATAGCCGATACCGAAGAACGATGCCTATGGGAGTGCTTTCGCAAGGAACGCTTTGAGGGTGTCGACCTGATTTTGTCCGCTGGCGATCTGGACCCGGATTATCTTGAGTTTTTGGTCACCGTCATCAACAAACCGCTCATCTACGTTCGCGGCAATCACGATGACCGCTACGCGCGTCATGCACCAGGCGGCTGTATCTGTGTCGAAGACTCCGTTTACGTGTATCGCGGCGTCCGCATTGCGGGGCTTGGCGGCTCCATGCGCTACCGAGATGGCGCCAACATGTACACCGAGCGCGAGATGGCCAAGCGCGTGCGCAAGCTGTCACGCAAAGTGAGGATGGTCGGCGGCTGCGACATCCTGCTGACCCATGCGCCCGCCGCCGGCATGGGCGATCTGGACGATCTGCCACATCGAGGATTTGAATGCTTTAACACAGCGCTCGAATCCTGGAATCCCGACTACATGGTGCACGGGCATGTGCACCAATGCTATGGTCGCGACTTTCAACGTGAGCGTCAACATGCATGCGGGGCAATGATCATCAACGCCAGCGGCTATACGCAGTTTGAGCTCGACCAGACGCGCTACCCCATCCGTGGCTGGCAGGCAGCCTGGCTCAACTCACAAACCATGCGCCGCGAGCTCAAGCGCCACGAGGCCATCGAGTCCTTAACCGCCAGAACACCCTGGTAACTGCCTCAAAGGGGTCACTGCCCCCTTTGAGGCAGTTTTGACGCGATAGCAAGAAACCCGGTCCTGCACGAGACGGAACCGGGTTTCTTTAGCAATGCTTGCTTTGCTCAGGCAGTAACTGTTAGTTACTCAGCTAGGAAGTCACGCTGGACAGCGGGATCGACCTTGACGCCAGGGCCCATGGTGGAAGACACGGAGATGGACTTGACGTACTTGCCCTTAGCGGAAGAGGGCTTGACGCGCAGAATCTCGGTGTACAGGGCAGCGTAGTTCTCGACGAGCTGCTGCTCGGAGAAGGACTTCTTGCCCAGGGGCACGTGGCAGATGCCGTAACGGTCGGCGCGATACTCAACGCGGCCGGCCTTGAGCTCGGAGACCATCTTGGCGACGTCCATGGTCACGGTGCCGAGCTTGGGGTTCGGCATGAGACCACGGGGACCAAGGATCTTACCGATGCGGCCAACCTTGGCCATCATGTTCGGCGTAGCGATAGCGGCGTCGAAGTTGATCTCGCCCTTCTGGATCTGGGCGACGAGCTCGTCGGAACCGATGATGTCGGCGCCGGCAGCCTCGGCCTCGCGGGCCTTCTCGCCCTCGGCGAAGACGGCAACACGAACGGTCTTGCCGGTGCCGTGGGGCAGGGAGATGGAACCACGGATGTTCTGGTCAGCCTTACGAGTATCGATGCCCAGACGGAAGTGGGCCTCGACGGTCTCGTCGAACTTGGCGGTGTCGAGCTCCTTGATGAGCTTGGCAGCCTGAAGGGGGGTGTAGAGCGTGGCGCGGTCGATCTTCTCGGCAGCGGCGTTATAGCTCTTACCATGCTTAGCCATGTGCATTACCTCCTGTGGTTAAACGGGCGTGAGCCCTCCCACATCGTATCGTGTGCCCTATTGCACACATATAACGGGCGCCCCGGTCGGAGCACCCGTCATTACCTAAAGAAATCGCTACTCAGCGATGGTGACGCCCATGGAGCGGGCGGTACCGGCGATGATCTTCTTGGCGGCGTCAATGTCGTTGGCATTGAGGTCCGGCATCTTGATCTCGGCAATCTTGGTGAGCTGCTCCTGGGAGAGCTGACCGACCTTGTCGACCTGGGGCTTAGCGGAACCAGACTTGAGGTTCAGCTCCTTCTTGATGAGGTGAGCCGCCGGCGGGGTCTTGGTGATGAAGGAGAAGGACTTGTCCTCGTAGACAGAAATCTCAACGGGGATGATGTCGCCCTTCTTGTCCTGCGTCTCGGCGTTAAAGGCCTGGCAGAACTGCATGATGTTCACGCCAGCAGCGCCCAGGGCGGGGCCGACGGGAGGAGCGGGGTTAGCTGCACCAGCAGGAATCTGGAGCTTAATGACGTTGGCAACCTTCTTCTCAGCCATGGTCATTCCTTTCGAATCACGAGTGTGAAGTACTTGCTATATCGTAAGCACGCACGTGTTAGAAGCACTCCTGAGATGAGCAGTCACAGAAGAAGCACGCTCGCGCGAACGGACGAAAACTTAAGCGATGACAGCGACCTGGTTAAAGTCGAGCTCTACCGGCGTCTCGCGGCCAAAGATCATCAGCGTGACCTTGAGCTTGCCTGCCTCGGTGTTAACCTCGGAGACCTTGCCATCAAAGTCGGTAAGCGGGCCATCGGTGACGCGGACGGACGTGCCGACCTCAATATCAACCGAGGTGCGCTTGGGCGAATCGCCCTTACCGGGACGACGAGTCATCTTATTGTACTCGTCGCGGGAAAGCGGAGCGGGCTTGCCGTTGCCGCCCAGGAAACCGGTGACGCCGGGCGTGTTGCGAACACACGTCCATGCATCGTCATCCATCTCCATGCGGACCAGGACATAACCCGGGAAGATCTTGGAATCCTTGGTCTCACGCTTGCCACCCTCTTTAATCTCGGTGACGCGCTCCATAGGAATCTCGATATCAAAGATACGGTCCTGCATGCCCATAGTCTCGATGCGATGCTCGAGATCGGACTTAACGCGGTTCTCGTATCCAGAGTAAGTGTGAACGACGTACCAACGCTTAGACATGGTTTAGCCCCTCAATCCAGAGAACAGAGCAAGAGCCTCGCCAAAGCCAGCATCGAGCAGAGCGATGACGACGCCGACGACGATCAGAGAAGCGCAAACGACGACCGAGTAGTTCACGAGCTCCTTCTTATCGGGCCACGTGACACGCTTCATCTCGGACTTGACCGAAGCGAAATACTTCTTGGTGCGGGCGAAGAAACCAGGCTTCTCGTTCTTCTTGGACTTCGCAGCCTTCTCGTTCTTCTTGGCAACGGCCTTCTTGGCCTCAACCTTGGAGTTGGCGGCAGCGTTGTTGGCAGGTGCCGGCTGCTGAGCCTTCTTCTTGTTCTTCTTGTTGGCCATTTGGGTTACCTCCGCGCAATGCGCTTATACATGAGTAAACCGTAAGCCCCCAATTGGGAGCTTACGGAATAATGACTGGCACGCCAGGAAGGACTCGAACCCTCAACACTCGGTTTTGGAGACCGATGCTCTACCAATTGAACTACTGGCGTATGTGACTAGAGACTAGCGAGTCTCTTTGTGCAGCGTGTGGTGACGGCACCAGGGGCAATACTTCTTGATCTCCATACGATCAGGCATGTTCGCCTTGTTCTTGGTGGTCGTATAGTTGCGGCGCTTGCACTCAGTGCACGCAAGAGTAACTAGAGTACGCATGTATCCTGAACCTTTCATATCCGCCCCGTACGGGCACGAGATGGTACTTTATCAGCTCTATGTAAGTGCTGTCAATGAAAACCTCGAATCAATTGGTTCTCGGTGGATCCATTCATATTTGGAACACATCAATGGAGCCAGCGAGATCTAATCGACGGTGCACCAGAACCATTATCGATCCTCTCGACACCAGCAACGGCACAATAACCATTGCAGAAAAGAACCCGGCACCCATATAAGTGCCGGGTTCTCTAAGTCAGCTATATCAGAGAGCTAATTTACTCAATGATCGTGGAGACGATGCCCGAACCGACGGTGTGGCCACCCTCGCGGATAGCGAAGCGCAGGCCCTCCTCCATGGCGATCGGGTGGATGAGGTCGCCCTCGATGGTGATGTGGTCACCAGGCATAGCCATCTCGGTGCCCTCGGGGAGCTTGACCGTACCGGTAACGTCGGTGGTACGGAAGTAGAACTGAGGACGATAACCATCGAAGAACGGGGTGTGACGGCCGCCCTCCTCCTTGGTCAGAACGTAGATCTCGCCGGTGAACTTGGTGTGCGGGGTAACCGAACCGGGCTTGCAGAGAACCTGGCCGCGCTCGATGTCCTCACGCTTGATGCCGCGGAGCAGCAGACCGACGTTGTCGCCAGCCTCGCAGAAGTCCATGGACTTACGGAACATCTCGATACCGGTAACAACGGTGTTCTGGGTATCCTTGATGCCGACGATCTCGACGGGCTCGTTGAGCTTGAGCTCACCGCGCTCGACACGGCCGGTAGCAACGGTACCACGGCCGGAGATGGTCATAACGTCCTCAACGGCCATCAGGAAGGGGAGGTCGTTGTTACGAGCAGGCGTCGGGATGTACTCGTCGACGGCGTTCATGAGCTCGCGGATAGCGTCCATCCACTTGGCGTCGCCCTCGAGAGCGCCCAGAGCGGAACCACGGATGACGGGGATGTCGTCGCCGGGGAAATCGTACTCGGAGAGGAGCTCACGGGTCTCCATCTCGACGAGGTCGATGAGCTCGTCATCGTCAACCATGTCGCACTTGTTCAGGAAGACGACGATGTAGGGAACGCCGACCTGGCGGGCGAGCAGGATGTGCTCGCGGGTCTGAGCCATGGGGCCGTCGGTAGCGGCGATGACCAGGATAGCGCCGTCCATCTGAGCAGCACCGGAGATCATGTTCTTGACGTAGTCAGCGTGGCCCGGGCAGTCAACGTGAGCATAGTGACGGGAAGCGGTCTCGTACTCAACGTGGGAGACGGAGATCGTAATGCCGCGCTCGCGCTCCTCGGGAGCCTTGTCGATGTTCTCGAACGCAGTGAAGTCAGCCTTGCAGCCCTCGGTCTCGGAGAGAACCTTGGTGATGGCAGCGGTCAGCGTGGTCTTGCCGTGGTCGACGTGACCAATGGTGCCGATGTTAACATGCGGCTTAGTGCGCTCAAACTTCTCTTTGGCCATAAAGCCCTCCTCTTAACAGGTCGTCCCCGGACGGGACTTTACCTTTATACCATAGTGGCCTCTCAACATACTATTGAGAAGCCACCGTGTTACCTATGGTAGCGGTGACTGGATTCGAACCAGTGACGCCACGGGTATGAACCGTGTGCTCTAACCAACTGAGCTACACCGCCGGATGGAGCCTGCAACCAGACTTGAACTGGTGACCTCTTCGTTACCAACGAAGTGCTCTACCGACTGAGCTATACAGGCACTTGACGGGTGGGAGCTATAGGATTCGAACCTATGTAGGCAGAGCCAACGGGTTTACAGCCCGTCCCCATTAACCACTCGGGCAAACTCCCAATCGTTCAAGTATCAGCAGGTTCTTTGGTCTTTTGGACCGCCGCCCCCGCGAACGAAAAAGATAATACGATGCAACCTTGGGGGCTGTCAACGAAAACCTCTAGATACACGGTGCCGGGCGTATCTATATACCTTTGACCTGCGTTTTTGCTGAGTTTGGATATGAAGGACGGTGGATTTGGCTGCGCTGGTGACATTTCCCGAGGGAATACTTTGGCACGGTGGAGTACATCTGCACCATCGACCTTCGATACCGACCCTCTTGCACTATTACATAGGTCACGATCGGGCTTCCACGACACGATCGAGCGTGGATAATCTCCCACTTTTAGCGCGGCCCTAAGGCCAAAGCGGCAGATTATCCACGCTCATTCTCCAGGCGGGAGAACTAAAGAGCCGCAACTACTCGGGCCAGGCCAAAGTAGACCCATAGAGCGGCTCCCCCTTGGTGCAGGGGTAGCGACTCAAGTAACACGACGATAGCAAGTCGAATAAATAAGTTATGGCGTATTTCGAATAAACGCCGAGTCGGTCAATTCCGTTTCCCGCATTACCAAGACGATATACACGGTCAAAAGACCTCGATTTGTCATCGTTGCTAAACGCAGTAATTAGAATCTTCCTGCCCGAACGGCAATCAAGATACTCACGCGCCTGTGACGCAAATAGCCCGGAGACCGATACGAGAATTATCAATGACTGCGAAGCGTCTCCCATGTTTTTCAATTCCGCGACGTTAGCCCCAGCAACTATGCGAACTATCTTGCCCGCATAAAACATTTCCTGCTGAAATCGTACGAGATTGGCGCTCACATTATTGGTGCACCAGATTTCAACGTTTTTATGGCCATCAATTTCGTCGGCAAGGTGCTTAATAGCGATATCGGACACGCCGCTTTCAACCTCAGCGAACATCTCGATCATGCGAACGTCGAGCTCTGCCCTGTACTCCTCGTAGCCATATTCCTCCTCTCGATGGCTTAAGTCGCTTGGAAAAACTGATTGAGTAAATGATTCTTTCAAATCGCTAAGAGACTGGTAGCCCAATCGATTGCAGAAACGACGAACAGCGGAACGGGTCACGAATGCATCGCGGGTTATTGCGGCAACATTGATTTCGCTCGAACGCCTAATGTGAGCGATGAGATATCGAGCGATGGCGGCATCGTTTGACCCAAACTCGCTGTTGATGATGGAGCTAATGCGATTGAGCACATCGAAGTCATTGATATTCACGTGATCCCTCTTTCCGCCCTCCTCGATATTATGGTTCATTTATTGAATCAAACAGCTTTGGTCGTTCTCCTATGATTCAAATCAGTTGACGTCATCTTAATCGTAATTCCGTCACACGTATCCACCGTGTTGAATGATGGAAAGGGGATTCATGGGCAACGTGAACAACATGCCGTTTCTCTGGGGTTCCGCCACGGCGTCTTATCAGTGCGAGGGTGCCTGGAACGAAGACGGCAAAGGCCTCGGCGAGTGGGATTTCTTTAACCACACAAGCAATAAGAACATCAACCATGTTGACGGTGATGTATCTTGCGACTTCTACCATCGCTATGAAGAAGATATCCGCATGATGAAAGAAGGCGGACAAAACACCTATCGCTTCTCTCTTTCATGGAGTCGAATCATCCCCACGGGTATCGGCGAAGTGAATGAAGAGGGTATCGATTTTTATAATCGAGTCATTGATTGCTGCCTCGAAAATGGCATAGAGCCCAACGTTACGCTGTTCCATTACGATCTGCCATTCACGCTTGCTTGCAAAGGCGGATGGCTGAACAACGACATGGCAGAGTGGTTCTGCAAATACGCCGAGATTTGCTTTGAGCGCTTTGGAGACCGCGTCAAAATCTGGGCTACCGTTAACGAGCCGCATTTCTACAGCTACTGCGTAAACATGTTGGGCAACTATCCCCCCAATCGATCGCTCGACGTTCAGTCGTACATGCAGTTTCAATACAACCTGATGCGCGCAAGCGCGCTCGCAGTCCGAGCATATCGTCAAATGGGCTACGACGGCATCATCGGCGCCGTCCACGATGGCGGCGTTGTCGAACTCGACCCGGCAACCGAGCACCCCGATGACGTATTTCGATACGCAGACTTTTTCGCCAATCGCATGATTCTGGCACCAGCGCTTCAGGGTCAACTGCCGCCAGAAATGGACGAAATCCTTGAAAAACTTGGCGTCTCGCTCTATCGATCCCCAAATGACGTAGAAGAATTCAGAGACGGTAAAGTCGATTTTATTGGACTCAACGTGTATTGCCGAGAGTATGTAACCGACTGGCACGGTGGAGAGCTTGCCGTTTCGGCGAACAATAAGGGCGGTTCGAGCAAAAAGGTCGAAGGAAAATGCATTGCGCCCTTGTTTGAAAGCGCCCGCGACAGCAATGTTCCCCGCAATAAATGGGGCCGCGAAATACTCCCAAGTTGCATGTATTCAACCATCATGGATGTCCACGAGCGCTATGACGCGCCCCGCATCTTTATTACGGAAAACGGACATGGCGCCTATGAGCAACCAGACGCAGACGGAATGATCCACGATGATGACCGCATCGAGCTTCTGGGCCAGTTCATCGAGCACATGATGAGGGCTAAGCGCGACGGCGCGCGCGTTGAGGGCTACTACCTCTGGTCGACGATGGATCTGTATAGCTGGATCAACGGCTACGAAAAACGATACGGACTTGTCCATATCGACTTCGAGAACAATCTGGAGCGCACCCCCAAAAAGAGCTGGTATTGGTACCGAGACCTTATCTCGAAGTATCAGGAGCAGGAAGGTTAGGAGAAAGAGATGAAATATCAGGCAATGTCCGAAACAGTCCTAAAGGCTGTTGGCGGCAAAGAAAACATTACATCGGTAACTCATTGTGCGACGCGCCTTCGCATCGACGCACGAGACACCTCGATCATCGATCTCCAGCTCGCCAAATCGGCCGACCAGGCGCTCGGGGCAGTAGTCAGCGGTGGCCAGCTTCAGGTGATCATCGGCCCCAACGTCACCGAGGCTTACAACGACTTCCTCGACTTCGCGGGAATCGAAGTCGGCGGTGGCACGGTTGCCGACGATGCCCAAACCGCCAAAGACCTTGCAGAAGGCATTAAAAGCGGTAACACCGCCATGGGCTTGATTGAGAAATTCGGGAACGTCTCTGCACAGGTATTCATGCCCATCGTCCCGGCGCTCATCGTTGGCGGACTCATTCTTTCGATCAAGAATCTCCTGGTCAATTATTGTGGATTGAGCACCGATAGCGGAACCGCCCAGGTTCTGCTGGCGATCTTCAGCGCCTCATTTAGCTTCCTGCCCGTTTACCTCGGCTATCAGCTCGCCGCCGTCATGAAGATGCAGCCTATCATGGGCGCACTGCTGGGCGCAATCATGATTAGCTCGTCTATTAGCGGTGCTGAGGGTCTCGACTTTCTTGGCATCCCCATCCCGACGAATGACTACTCGAGCACGGTGGTGCCAATCGTACTGGGCGTTGTGTTCATGTACTTTGTTGATCGCGGTCTTCAGAAAATCATCCCCGACATTACCAAACTGTTCTTGAAGCCGCTGCTCACCATGTTCATCGTCGTGCCTGTTGAGCTGATTATCCTCGGCCCCGCCGGCAGCATGATGGGCTACGCGCTGAGTGATGCCGCCACGTGGCTCATGGATAACGTGGCATTTATCGCTACTCCAATCCTTGCAGCCCTTAACCCCTATTTTGTCATGCTCGGTCTTGATAAGGCCTACATCGCGATCGAAGTTACGAGATTGGCGCAGCTCGGCTGGGCGCCCATCATCTTTGGCTTCATCTCAAACCTCTGCATTGGCGGCACGAGTCTCGCCTTGGCAACTGCAATGAAAGGCAACAAGGAGAAGAGAGGTATGGTCACCACGGTTGCCGTCACCGCACTTTGCGGCGTAACTGAGCCCGCATTTTACGGCTGCCTCATCGAGCGTCCCCGCCTGCTTGTCGGCACGGCAATCGGCGCCCTCTGCGCGGGACTCCCTGCAGGTATCTTCGTCCTGAAGGAGTATGTTGCGGGAGCATGCCCCGGTCTTCTTTCTGCGCTGATCTTTATCGCTCCCGATGGATCCATGGGCAACTTCGTACTGGCGTGCGTTGTCGCCGTCATCGCCATCGTCGTCTCGTTCATCGCTGCACGCGTGATTATCAAGAAGAATCCCAACTATATTGAGTAAATGCCCGCTGTTTGCATTGGGGACATCCTCGGCAGACCGTTAGCAAGAACCCAAGAAGTCCCTTAGGGGCTCGATTAATCCATTCGGATTCCTGAGGCACAAACGACCCCGATTCCACAATGAAATCGGGGTCGTTGTTTCTAAAGCCTTCGATAGACAATCGGTGTTTACCTTAGCTCCCCATCCAAGTTAATTATCCACGCTCGTTCTCCGGTCGGAAGTTTTTCTTCTCTCGCGTGTCCAGAAATCCACGCTCGAGCAGGACATCCAGGTCCGCACCCGCCCTTGTCTCGATCTGTAACAGCAAGAGGCCTATTCCGCTTCTACATGTTACAGATCAAGATATTCCTAAAACACCCTAAGTTTCATCTCAATCTGTAACAGTTAGATGCCAAATATCGGTCTTGGTGTTACAGATTTAGACAAACTGGAGGACGAGACAAACCGAAAACGGAATGGGCGCTGACCCGATGGCGCACCACCTAAATAGAAACGGGCTCTGTCCCACAAGGGAACAGAGCCCGAAACTCTCATGGAGCCAGTGACAGGAATCGAACCTGCAACCCACTGATTACAAATCAGTTGCGCTACCGTTGCGCCACACTGGCACACTTGGCGCTTTCGCGCGAAGCCTGTTAAGGATAAAGGAATTGCGGACGGGGCGCAACAGGCCACACGGCGTTATACAAATATGCAAAATCCAGCAACAACAGGTACCAGCCCCGTTCATTTCTGTCGGTTCGCCCTCAATTTCAAAACCCTTCGCTAGAACGAATAGTTTTAATTACAATTGGCTATATAAAACTATTCGTTCTAGCGAAGGGTTTCTCGATGTTGACTACAAAGGAAGCAGCCGAGCTGCTCGGCATCACTCCGCGCAGGGTGCAGGAGCTCATAAAAAACGGAGCACTTGAGGCCCGCAAGGCTTCTGGTGTATGGCTCATCGACAAAGGCAGCGTCGACACGCGACTCCGTTCCGCGACCAAAACGGGGGGACGTCCCCGCCGCGGCCACGGTAAGAGCGAGATCGCATTCACCCTCATGAACCGCACGCACGAAGTGGCCCAGCTGGTCTACAGCAGATCACGGAAAGACTTCACCCACATCGGCGCCGACGTCGATCGTGCCCACGCCCCTATTGGAGTTTTTGCTCCCAGCAAACCTGTATCGCTCGACTCCTTCCGCATCTGGTGGCGCGGCCGCGGTATCCCGCTCGCACGCATTGGGCTAGCCTCCCTGCTTGCAGAAGCCGCAGTCGATGTTCCTGATGAACTCGTACAGCGAAATCTTGGCCTCTCCTTATCCGACCAGTATTGGATTAGGCCCCAAGACTCCGGTCTCGCGTGGGAAGATATCAATTTCTTCAATAATGCTTTTGACGACGTCTCGCTAACCATTGCACCCTTCGCCCCGGAGGGTAAGGCAGCTGCCGCAAAGCCTGACAACACCTCGGACGGCAATCTTCAAAAGTACTGGACATGCGAGGGTGACCGTCGAATCCTCCACAAGGCAGGTGCACATCTAAACCAGGAACCTTATAACGAGCTGGTGGCGACTGCACTTCACCGTCGCATCCTAAACGGTTGCGATTATGTACCCTATTCGCTCGAAGGCGCGGGTACTTCCGCCTTGAGCACATGCAATGTCTTCTTAACTGACGAAGAAGAATATGTCCCTGCGTTCTATGTAAACCAGCATGCAAATGCAGACGAGCGACTAACCGATTACGAACGGTATGTAGCAAACAGCGAGGAGCTTGGAGCGACAGATATAAAAGACGTCCTTGACCGCATGATCGTATGCGATGACATCATTGCCAACTACGACCGTCATTGGCGCAACTTCGGCCTCGTGCGAAACGTCAACTCACTGGCCTGCAGACCAGCCCCCATCTTCGATTCGGGCTCATCACTCTGGTGCAACATATCACTAGAGGAGCTTAGGGCGGGAGAGCACAGTTTTACCAGCGCACAATTTCATTCAAGTCCCGCCAAACAAATGTTGCTCGTCGAGGACATGGGCTGGTTTGACGGCGACAAACTCGAGGGCTTTGTCGACGAGGCGATCGAGATTCTGTCTAAAAACGATGCCCTAGCAGCGAGACTGCCTTATCTAAAAGAGGCGCTAACGTGGCGCCTCGAAAGAATGATCGACATCGCTGAATGGAGTTAGCGAGGCAGCATTGCCCCGCCAACTTCCCTACCTCCCGCGAAGGGCCTTGAGCTTGGCCAGGGCATCGGGGCTCAGGCGGCTGCCCAGGGTCATCTTGATCTGCGGGGCTTCCTCGGCCTCGTGAACGTCGTTATCGATCTGTTTGATCTCGTCCACCAGCATGCGGCTCGAGATGCGCGTGACGCCCTTGCCCATGACGACGGCCTGGATCGTGCCGTCGCTCGACACCACGGAGCACGCGCGGCCCTCCTCGCGCGCCTCGATACAGAGCTTCTGCACCACGGTATCGGCCGATACGCCCGTCGGCGAGAACTCGATGCGCACGCCACGGGCCGGCAGGTTGGGGCGCTCGCTGGAGATATTGCCCGCACCGTCGAACACGATCACAGCCTCGTAGCGGCCCTGGGCAAACGCCGCAACATCGTTGATGAGCGCGGTGCGCGCCATATCGTGAACGTCGCTGGAATACGGATCATCGGAATGGTTGTACACGAGCTTTTCGTAGCGCGGCGTGCAGTGAATCACGTTGTAGCCGTCGACCACCAGCAGCTCGGGCTTATTGGAGTGCACCGTCGAGACCGGATCGGCGATGGCCTGCGCAAACGCATTGCCGCCCACGCCATAGGTCGCGGCCGAAACAATCGGCTTGGCCGAGCCTTCGCCAAAGCGCTTGGCCTTGGACTTGGCGCGGTTCTTCTTGGACATGCGCTACTCCTCCCCCATGAGCTCGCCGGCATTGCGGCGCAGCCACTCAAAGCACAACGCCGTCGTTGCCTGGGCCACGTTGAGACTCTCGGTCATGCCACGCTGGGGAAGTTTGGTCAAAAAGTCGCATTTCTCGAGCACCAGGCGCGAGATGCCGTCGCCCTCGGAGCCCATGACGAGTGCCACGCGACCCTCGAAGGGGGCGTCCCAGCAACTGCCCTCGGCGTGCTCGGAGGCACCGCCCACCCAAAAGCCAGCGGCCTTGAGGTCATCGAGCGCACGGGCGATATTGGGAACCTGCGCGATGGGCAAATGCATGACGGCGCCGGCTGACGTCTTGTAGCTGCCCACGGTTACGCCAGCGGCACGCTTATTGGCGATGATGACACCGGCCGCGCCCACAACCTCGGCGGAGCGCACGATGGCGCCAAAGTTGCCGTCGTCGGTCACGTGGTCGAGCACAACGACGAGTGCCGGACCCTCGCCCGCGCGGTCGAGGATATCGGCGACATCGGCATAGGGGAAGTTGCCTACCTCGAGTGCGATGCCCTGGTGAGCGCCATGGCTCGACAGCGCATCGAGCTGTGCACGCGGCACGTACTTAATGCGGACACCCGCGGCATTGAGGTCGTCGACCAGGCGCGACAAGGCGGCATCGCGCTCCCCGCCCTCGGCAATGAGCGCGCACTTGACGGGAAAGCCGGTACGCAGCGCCTCGGCGGCGGCACGGCGGCCTTCGATAAACTCGCCCTTGGGAACCTGAACGTTGTCGCGGTTGCGATCGCGCTGCGGACGTGCGGCCTGTGTGCGATCGCGCTGGCCCTTGGGAGT
>URVK01000009.1 GCA_900551305.1 uncultured Collinsella sp. | reverse complement strand
TGAAAAGGAAGGATATTAAATGAAACACTTACCTAAAAGTACACCTACGGAAATATTGAATGACCCATACGGATTTACTTACAAAGAAATGTCGGAAGTAATTGGAGAGGATAAAGCAAGAGCCTTATATACGGAATTATATAAACAGCCATTTCACAAAAAAATCTATCAATATCAACAAAAAAAGTCTATAAAAGTAGCGATACTGAAAAGTATGTTTATGAATTGAAAGACAACAGGTATATCGAAACGGTTTTTATTAAACGGCGAGATGGTGGGACTGTTTGCGTAAGTACGCAAGTTGGTTGTTCTGTTGGCTGTATTTTTTGTGAGTCCGGACGCAATGGTTTTGTTCGTAATCTAACACCGTCTGAAA
The DNA here is from genome assembly GCA_900551305.1 of uncultured Collinsella sp. Classification (GTDB taxonomy): domain Bacteria; phylum Actinomycetota; class Coriobacteriia; order Coriobacteriales; family Coriobacteriaceae; genus Collinsella. Next base: position 17,629 of record URVK01000009.1, on the reverse strand, counting down.
TTGTGCAGCAGGTCATATTGATACGTCAAAAAGTAAATCGTATCGTTTTTATGGGAATGGGAGAACCTTTATTCAATTACGACAACTTGATTGCAGCAATCCATATTCTTCGAGATAGAAATGGACTTAACTTTCCAACCGACGGCATTACCGTATCAACAGTTGGTCCAGTTAATCAATTAAAAAAATTGCGCGAAGAACATCTAAAAATTCAGTTGACAATATCTTTACATGCAGCAACACAGGCTGCGAGAAACTGTATCATTCCTCATATGCACATGTACGCTATTGAAGATGTTGTTAAGCAAGCATTGTCCTATTCACAAAGGCATAATCGAAAAGTGGTATTTGCGTATTTACTTTTACCAGGTATAAATGACCGTTCCTCAGATATAAGGCAACTTGCAAAATGGTTTAAGGGCAAAAATGTTATGATTAACGTGCTGCAATACAACCCGACGAGTAATTCAAAAATTAGAGCACCACAAAAACAAGAAATGGTTGCGTTCAAACATCAATTAGAGCAAACAGGACTTGAAGTTACCATGAGAGTTTCTCATGGTAGAAAGATTAAAGCAGCTTGTGGACAATTAGCTAATACATATAATAAAGCCAAAAAACAACAAAAATAATTTAATTAAAAGAGCCAGACGCACAGACGCAGAGCCGATAATATGCAGTTTGAAATACTGCTGTTATCGGCTCTTTTTTGATTTTAATTTGTGCCCCCAATAACCATATTGGAGCAAAATCAGAACTGTTGCTTGTCGTTCTTTGATTTCCGCAGCAGCTTTGAAAAATCAAAGCCGCCGTTTCTTTTTATTTTAGAGGAAATCTTAAGTATTTGTTCGACAGAACGGCCCTCGGCGGCTCCTGCTAGACTGGTAGACTCCCAACCGTCCGTCCAGGAGTCACCATGTCGCGCAAGTCCGCCTACAAGCAAGCACTTTCTATCGGCACCGCTGTGGTGCTGGGGTTTGCGCTGTTTACGGGATCGCTCGACGGGGCGCCCAGACTGCTCTCGCCGCAAAGTGATGAACAGGCGGCGGCTCTGGCTGAGAAGCAAGACGAGAGTCCCAGCCGCACCGACGACGAGGCAGACCTGGTTGCCCGACTCGAATCGGGAACGGCAAACTCCACAGACTCGTAGGCGGACCGAACCCGGGGGAACAAGCCACATTCCGCCGCCCCCGACACCGGTAATGACGCTTCCGCGGACAGCGCCGCCACCCCCATCGACGAGGTCGAAAACCCCAATCTCGACCGCGCCCGCGGCGTATACCTCAGCAGCATTCCTGACTACGCGGGTAACCCCTATGTTGCCCTGCGAGCCGACAGCACGCACCCGTTGGGCACACCATCATTTACGCTCGATGAATACGAGCACGCCGCCGAAGAGGGCTGCTTTAAGAAGTTCTCCAAGCTCGACGACCTGGGCCGCACCCGCAAAGCGCTCGCCTGCGTGGGCCCCGAATCGCTCGGTCAAGGCAAGCGCGGCGATATCTCGCGTATCCATCCCGCCGGATGGCGCCAGCAGCGCTACGACTTTATTCCGGGCCAGAGCCTCTACAACCGCTGTCACCTCATCGCCTGGTCGCTCTGCGGCGAAAACGCCAACCGCAAGAATCTCCTCACCGGCACGCGTTATCTCAACGAAACGGGCATGCTGCCATTTGAGGAGCAGATTCTCGGCTACATCCGCGAGACGGGCAACCATGTGCTCTACCGTGTCACGCCTATGTACAACGAAGAGGAACTCGTCTGCCGTGGCGTGCGTCTGCAGGCACAATCGGTCGAGGACCACGGCAAGACCCTGTGCTTCCACGTGTACTGCTACAACCTGCAGCCGCACGTGCAGATCGACTACGCTACCGGCCGCAACCAGGCATCCGGAGACTAAAGCCGCCGCAAACCCAAAACTCAAACTGATCCGTTTTCCTCCGTCCCCAAGGGATCAAAATGGGCCGTCCCGGCACACACCGGGACGGCCCATTGATCGGCGCGATGCTGCGGCTAAGCCCGCACGCTACTTGGCGCGACCCTCCTCATAGCGCTCGACCAGCTTGGCCTGAACGTCATAGGGCACCTGCTCGTAGCCGGCGGGCTTCATGGTAAAGTCACCCGTACCGCGCGTGATGGAGCGCAGGCGCGTCGAGTAATCCGTCAGCTCGGCGAGCGGCGCCTGAGCGATGACCACGGTGTCGCCGCGCTCATCGGTCTCCATGCCCGTCACGCGACCGCGCGAGGCCGAGATATCGCCCATCACGGCGCCGGCGTAGCTCTCGGGAATAGTCACGGTGATCTCCTCGATGGGCTCCAGCACCACCGGGTCGGCATCGGCACACGCCTTGCGCAGACCGATGCGAGCCGCCGCGCGGAACGCCATCTCATTGGAGTCGACGCTGTGATACGAGCCGTCGTACACCGCGACGCGTATGCCCGTGAGCGGATAGCCGGCGATAATGCCGTCCTTCATGGTCTCCTGGACGCCCTTATCCACGGCGGGGATGAGCGAGCGCGGAATGCGGCCACCCACGACCTCGTCCAAAAACTCATAGCCGTCACTCGTGCCGTCGGGCCCAATAAGCGGCTCCACGCGCAGCCAGCAGTCGCCGTACTGACCGGCACCACCGGTCTGCTTCTTGTGGCGACCTTGGGCACTCGCCGTGCGGCGAATGGTCTCGCGATACGGAATGCGGATCGGCACGCTCTTAGCGACGACCTTGGTACGGTCCTCCAGACGGTTGAGCAGCACCGAAACCTGTGCCTCGCCCACCGCGGAGATGATGGTCTGACCGGTCTCCTCGTCGCGGTCGATGCTCATGGTCGGATCGGCCTTGCAGGCCTTCTCGATAAACGTGTAGAGCTTCTCCTCGTCGCCACGATTCTCGGCCTCAATGGCGATGCGGTACTGCGAGTTGGGGAACTTAAACGCCGCAGCCTCGACCTTGCCGGTAATCGAGAGCGTATCGCCCGTCTCGGCCGACAGCTTGGGCGCCACGATGATGTCGCCGGCATAGGCATGACCAACCTCGGTCATGTCGCGGCCGCACATCACATACAGGTGAGCCAGACGATCGCTCTTGCGGGTACGCGCGTTGACCAGCTCAAGGCCCGGCTCCAGCGTACCCGTCAGCACCTTGATAAAGCTGATGCGACCCTGCTGCGGATCGGCCAGCGTCTTAAACACAAACGCCACCGGACGGTCGTCGTCGCTCGAGATCTTGAGCGAATCGCCGTCGATAAGCGGCATCTCGCCGTAATCGGTCGGCGCCGGGAAGTACGTAGCGATATCGTCCATCAGCGAGTTGACGCCCTGCTCCTTAATGCAATCGCCCGCAAAGACCGGCACAAAGATGCGCTCGGCGATCGCCTTGGACAACAGGCCCTCAAGCTCTTCCTGCGTCAGCGTCTCCTCGCCTTCGAGGTATTTCATCATCAGCTCGTCGTCGGCCTCGGCCACGAGCTCGCACAGATGGTCGTGAGCCTCCTCGGCCTGGGCACGATATTCCTCGGGGATCTCCGACTCAACGGCCTCAGCGCCGTTGCAGTGGCGTGCCTTCATGCGCACCAGGTCGATGATGCCGTCAAAGTCCTCGCCCTCGCCCCAGGGGAGGGTCACGGCGCCCAGGCGCGTGCCAAAGCGCTCCTGCAACAGCTCCATGGTGGTTCTAAAGCTGGCCTCGGAGCGCGACAGGCGGTTCACAAACACCGCGCGCGCCAGACGCAGGTCCTCGGCCGCATACCAAAGCTTGACAGTCGTAGGCTGTGGGCCGGCCTCAGCATCGACCACGAACAATGCCGTCTCGCAGACGCTCATCGCAGCAAAGGCGTCGCCGATAAAGTCGGGATAGCACGGGGCATCGAGCACGTTGATGCGCGCACCCTTCCAGTCGATCGGCGCAATGGTCGTCGAGATGGAAAACGCACGCTTGACCTCTTCGGGGTCATAGTCGAGCGTAGGCTTGGTGCCGTCGTGGCCGCCCAGGCGGGCGGTCTTGCCGGAAAGGTGGAGCATGGCCTCGGCGAGTGAAGTCTTGCCCACCCCGCCTTGGCCTACGAGCACCACGTTCCTTACATTGCCGGTCTTGGGAGCACCCATGATGACCTCCTTGCAGGGCCGCGCGCAATGCGCGACGCCAACGGGGAGAGTTCGCGGTCGGTGCCGTCCCGGGAGCAGCATGGTCGGCAGCCAAGCCGACTCACCCTCCAAATGTCCTATGCCACCACCCTACCCTCACGGGTGGCTGTCCATGCATACCTTTCGGCGCACGTATGAATACAGGCGGCGAGAGGAAGGGGCGAGCGCGCAAGGCGATTATTGAGTCCCACGGATGCAAATAAAAGCCGCCGCAGACCATAAGACCTGCGGCGGCTTCGCCTCAATCATTAGCTGACTAAATAGCTGAGCCTATCCCTCGATACGGCTCAAGAACTCACGGGTACGCTGCTCGCGCGGATGGTCGATAACCTGCTCGGCAGGACCCTCCTCGACAATACGGCCGCCGTCCATAAAGACGACTCGGTCGGCAACATCACGCGCAAACTGCATCGCGTGCGTCACGATTACCATCGTCATATTCTGCGCAGCGAGGTCCTTAATAACACGCAGCACCTCGGCTGTCAGCTCGGGGTCGAGCGCCGAAGTCGGCTCGTCAAAGAACAAGATCTCCGGGTCGAGCGCCAAGGCGCGGGCGATACTCACACGCTGTTGCTGACCGCCCGAAAGCTCGCAGGGCACCTTGTTCTCGTTGCCCGTAAGCCCCATCTGCGCGATCAACTCACGCGCACGCGCTTCGGCCTGCTCGCGCGGACGCTTGAGTACGCGAACCGGAGCGTCGGTGATGTTTTTCATCACCGTATAGTGCGGGAACAGATTGTAGTTCTGAAACACCAGACCAAACCGCGAGCGCGCCTGTTTAGGCACATCGCCCTTTGCGTACACCGCGCCCGAACCCGCATCCGTCGCGACGGCAAGGTCGCCAAACGAAAGCGAGCCGCCGTCGAGTGTCTCGAGCAGCGTGGCGCAGCGCAGCAGCGTGGACTTACCGCCACCCGAAGGCCCGATAATCGCCACAACCTCGCCACGCTTTACCTCGAGTGAGATATCCTTGAGCACCTTATTGCCGCCAAACGCCTTGCGCGCGTTCGCTATATTCATTACCGAATTAATCATGGTAGTAATCCAATTTTTTCTCGGCGGCGCCCAGCAGTATCTCGACCACAAAGTTAAAGACCCAGTAGATCAGCGCCGCAATCGCAAACGGCACCATGCTCACCTGCGAGGCAACCAGCGCCTTGGCGGTCGAGAACATCTCACCCACGCCAATGGCAAACGCCAGCGACGTGTCCTTGACCAGCGTGATGATCTCGTTGCCCATCGCCGGCAGAATACGCTTGGCGACCTGCGGCATCACGATATACAGAAACGTCTGCGTGCGCGAATAGCCCAGCACCTCGGCGGCCTCATATTGACCGCGCGGAATCGACTGCAAGCCCGAGCGATAGATCTCGGCAAAGTAGCCGGCGTAGTTGATGATGAACGCCACAACGCACGCCGTCCATTTGGAATCGGGCGTGAGCGAGATGCCGAACACGTAATACGGGGCAAAGTAGATGGCAAACATCTGCAGCATGAGCGGCGTACCGCGCATGACCGAAATGTAGATGCGCGCAATCCAGCGCAGCGGCGCGACCTTGCTCATGCGCATAAACGCCACGGGAATTCCCAGGGGAATCGACCCGAGCAGCGTCAGCACAAACAGCTGCAAACTGACCAAGAATCCCTGGCCAAGCATCTGCATCATGACTTGAATAGACAACCTAAGCTCTCTTTCGCGACAACAGAACAGCGAACCCAATACTAAAGCGGGTTTTCCAGGTGCCCGAGTTTGCCGTGAAAGAGGAGCGCCGCGTACTAAATGTACGCAAGCGACGGTTTGAACGGCAAAATCGGGTGCCTGGGAAAGCCGCTATTTCAAAACCCAGTTGTCGAAGGATAGACCATAGCTTGAATACTTGTCGCACAGGTCCTTGACCGTGCCGTCCTCATAGAGCGCCTTGAGCGACTCGGTCACGGCGTCGGCCGACTTGATGTCGCCCTTCTTAAAGCCGACGGCGTAGTGCTCGCTGGACAGCGGCTTATCAAGCTGCGTATAGGCATCGGGCTTGGCGGCAAGCTGATACTGGGCAATCGAAAGGTCGCAAGCCACGGCATCGACCGCGCCGCTCTCGAGCTGCATAAAGGCCGTGTTGTACTCGCCGATGGTGTCGAGCGTGGCAAACGTCGCTGCCAGATCCTTCTGGTCACCCTCGAGCACATCCTGCGCAGCGGAATCGGTCTGGGTAATCACGGTCTTGCCGGCAAGATCGTCCCAGCTCTTGATGCCCGCATCCTTCTTGACCACCAGCACCTGCTCGTTGAGCATATACGGCTCGGAGAACGTGTAGTCGTCCTCGCGACCCTCCATGGTAAAGCCGTTCCAGATGCAGTTGATGGCACCCGAGTTGAGCAGCGTATCCTTGGCATCCCAGTCGATGGCCTCGTATTTGACCTCCCAGCCCTGCTTATCGGCAACAGCCTTGGCCAAATCGAGATCAAAGCCGGTGTACTCGCCGTCATCGCCCACAAAGCCGTACGGAGGGTAGGACTTGTCAAAGCCCACCACGAGCTTCTTGGACTCCGCAGCGCCCTTCACATCCTTGGCCGCGGTAGAGCCAGCAGCAGAGCCCTTACCGGCACCACCGCCGCAGCCAACAAGACCAAGGCCAAGCACCGTGGCGAGCGAACCGGCTAGACCAACAAACTGACGACGAGACATATCGGTATTCATGGTATTCCCCCTTGATGGCACTTTAGTTAAGTAAAGTGAGTCATGTAACGTCCAGAATCATACACTTTAGCGTGATAGAGCACAAGGCGAGTTTGCCCGCCGCGTGAGGGGTGTGGGGGTTAAGTTTCCTGCTCTACAGTCCTGCTCACGACGGAGGCCACATTAAGTGGCCTCCTGTTCGTGCGGAACTCGCGATAAACTTAACCCCCACACCCCTCACGCGGCGGGCAACCGTCGTTGGGCTTATCACTGACACGAATAAACCGCTTGTATATCGTCTGCTGGCTTGGCACGGTACAATACTTGCAGCTTTAATTCATGAATTAGTGGAGTTATTGATGGCAGAATCTCGTGCGGAGCGTAAGGCTCGTCGTGCTTTGATCGAGGCGGCTGAGGGGTTGGAAGAGAAAAAATCTTCTAAGAAATCCAAGTCGCCTCAGGACGCGAAGGGTAAGTCGGCCAAGGGCAAGGCTAAGGCCAAGCGTCCCGGCTCTCGTCGGAGCGGGGACAAGGCATCTCAGACTCGCTCCAAGCGTTCGCATAAAGATCAGGTTTCACCTGCGCGTAAGGCTGTGGACCCCAAGTCTCCCTGTTCCATCATGAAAGCCTGCGGTGGGTGCACAGCACTCAATCGTCCTTATAAGAAGCAGCTCGCCGCCAAGCAGACTGCTATGGAGGAGCTTTTTGCCTCGCTTTGCGAGCGTGAGGGCATTGCTGTCGACCCCATTCGCGGTATGGGAGTCACCCTGGGCGACCCAGGCAAATATCCTGCGCCACGCGGTTTTCGCCATAAGGCCGCCACTCCCTTTGCCCCCGGCAAAGAGGGCTCTGTTCGATGCGGCTTTTTTGAACGTGGCACGCACAGAATCGTTGCTGTTCCCGAATGCCCTGTCGAGGCACCGGGCGCCCGACAGATCCTCAACGGCATCGCGCGTGAGGCCGAGCGCCTGCACATTCCCGCCTTTAACGAAGACAAACATCTCGGGCTGCTTCGCTATGCCGTCGTTCGCTGCGGCTGGCGCACCGACCAGATCATGGTCACCCTCGTGACCGCCCAGCGCGACCTGCCGCATGCACAGGATTTCTTTGAGGCCGTCGCTGCACTCGATCCGCGCATCGTCACCGTCGCCCAAAACATCAACGGACGTCCCGGCAACGCCATCCTCGGCGAGGAAACCCGCATTGTATATGGCGCCGAGTGCATGCGCGACCAGCTGCTCGGTTGCGAATTCGATATCTCCCCTACCGCGTTCTACCAGACCAACCCGCAGCAGACCGAGCTGCTCTACCAGCTCGCTATCGACGGCATGGATCTGCACCAGGGCGATGTGCTTATGGATGCTTACTGCGGCAGCGGCACCATCGGTCTTTGCGCAGCTAAAGATGCCCAGAACAAGGGGATCGGCATCATACTGCTCGGCGTGGAGCGCAACCCGGCGGGCATTGCCGACGCACGCCGCAATGCCGAGCTCAACGGTCTTACCCGCAGCGCCTGGTTTATGGCCGACGATGCCACCGATTACATCCTGGATGCCGCCGACAACAACGAGAGGGTCGATGTCCTTTCCATCGATCCGCCGCGCGCCGGCTCTACCCCCGAGTTCCTCGAAGCTGCCTGCGCGCTTAAGCCGCGCCGCATCACCTATATCAGCTGCAACCCCGTGACCCAAGAGCGCGACCTGCACCGGCTCCTCGACGGAGGCTATCGCCTGCTCAAGATCACGCCCGTCGACATGTTCCCCCACACCGACCATACCGAAACCGTAGCGGTCCTCGAACGCCGCTAATTCTCTGGCACAAGAAGGGGGCGGCCCGCCCGGGCCGCCCCCTTCACTTGGTTTATAAACTCCGCTACATCCCCTTGCGCAGGTCGCACACGCCGGCTGCCGCCATCTCGCGCAACAGCGTCTCGCGGTCGCGCGTCACGATCAAATCCAGCGGGAAGTGAATCTCGTCGAGCAACTTGCGGGCGTGATCGAGCTTGCCAATGGCCATACCAATGTGGGCATCGGTCGACACACCAATACCCACGCCCAGCTCGGCGCAGCGCTCGGCGATCTTGCGGCATACGGCCCAATGCTCAGTGTCGACACCGTGTTCAAGACTATGGTTGTTGATCTCGATGATCTTGTGCTTGGCCTTAGCCGCCAGCAGCACCTCGTCGATATCGAACGGCACGCCCGAGCGCCCCGCGTGGCCCAGCATGAGCACCTTGGGGTGCTCCAGGGCATTGATATACATCTCGGTCGTCTGGGCCAGCGTCGCGCCTTCAGCAATCTGCGGATTATGCACGCTCGCAACCAAATAATCCAAATTGCGCGTCACCAAATCGAACAGTGAATGCTGACGGCTGTATGAATCGCCGGCGATATCGAGCGTGACAGGAGTGTCCTCGCCAAACAGGCTTCCGTCCAGCGAAACGATATCGGCCTCGGCACCACGCAGCACCAGCACGCCGCTCCATATGCGCGGCCAGATATCCTGGTTGATAAAGAACTGGTAACTGCGCAGGTCATTGGGGCAAGCCGTAACCATAGAGCTCAGATGGTCGGCGGATCCGAGCACCTGCAGGCCACGCTCTGCCGCCCAGTACACATTCTCCTCAATGGTCGAATATGCATGCGCAGAGAACATCGTATGGGTATGAATGTCACAAGAAAGCAGGTAGGGCATCGGGTCTCCTTATCTGGCACGGCCGTCGCTTATATTCATTGTACGCATAGCCTTCGATAGTCGTAAAACCACTCCATCCCAAAGACACAACGTCCATGACAACGGGGTCCGGCTTAACACCAAACCCCGTTTCACGTAAAACATTGCAGGCAGAGCGCTCTACTTTTAACGATACTCGTCCGCCAAATGTTTCCAAGCGGGTAGCGAATTGATGATCGTTTCGTAACTCACGCAATAGCCCAGACGGAACCAGCCCGGCATGCCAAAGCTGTCCGAGGGTACTGCGAGCAGTTCGTACTTCTTCGCGCGCTCGCAGAAGGCGTTCGCATCGGGCTCCAGCGCTTTCACCCATAGGTAAAAAGCACCATCCGGCTCAACATAGGTGTAGCCGTACTCCGTCAGTGCGTCGGTAAGCGCGGTGCGGTTGCGCGCATAGGCCGCAACATCGCTCGGCTCATCAATGCAGTCGATGATCACACGCTGGAAGAGGGCCGGTGCGCACACGAAGCCCAGCGTGCGGGCGGCACCGGCAACGGCCGGCATCAGACGCGCAGCCTGCGGATTGGTATTGGGGACCAAGATCCAACCCACGCGCTCACCAGGCAGCGATAGCGACTTAGAATACGAGTAGCACACCACGGTATTCTCGTAGATCGAGGGCACCCAAGGCACCTCGGCGCCGTACACGATCTCGCGGTACGGCTCATCCGAGATGAGCATAATCGGATTCTCGGGGTCGCGTTTGGCGTTGGCCTCGCGCAGAACATTGGCCAGTCGCGTCAGCGTGTCGCGCGTGTACACGGCACCCGTGGGGTTATTCGGCGAATCGATAATGACAGCCGCCGTCTTATCGCTGATTGCCTTGAGCACGTTGTCCACGCTCAGCTGGAACGTGTCTTCATCGGCGAGTGTCTCAACACACGTGCAGCCGGCCTTCTCAATCCACACGCGATACTCCGGAAAGTACGGGGCGATAACAATAATCTCGTCGCCCGGATTTGTAACGGCGTTGAGCGTGCAGGTGAGCGAAGCCGCGGCGCCCACCGTCATAAAGACGTCCTTGCCCTCATAGCTCGTGCCAAAGCGGCGGTTGAGCGATTCGGCAACGGCTGCTCGACATTGCGGCAGGCCCGGTGCGGGGGTGTAACCGTGCAGCTGGTCACTCGGCAGCTCCAAGGCCTTCTTAATGGACTCCGCCACGGCAGCGGGCGCCGGAACACTCGGGTTGCCCAGCGAAAAATCGAATACGTTCTCCGCACCGATCTGTGCCTTGCGCTCAAGACCATAGCTAAAGATCTCGCGGATGATGGAGCTTTCCGCACCGCGAGCATACATAGTTTCGTTGATCATCTGTTCCCCTTTCGCATAGGCGCTATTGTACGCTTTAGCCGAGCAAAGTGCCGCAGCAATGTGGCCCAAAATTTATCGGCTTCACCAGTAAGCGCCGGGCAGCCTCCATATCGCTCAATAGAAAAAGCCTCCGCAGGTTTCCCCGCGGAGGCTTTTGTTACAAGGGCTATTTGTCGTCGTCGGCGTCGGCACCGGCATTGACGGCACAGTCATCGCCGGCATCATCGGATGCGGCTTCGGCATCCTCCTGCATGGCCGCCTGCGCAAATGCCGCGGCATCAGCCGTCAGCTCCTCCTCGCTCATACGAGGCGCGCGCTTTTTGGTCGGCATGCCGGCCGCCTTGGCATTGCGCTCCTCCTTGGCCGCCAGGATATCGCCCTCGCGCTCAAGGTAGGCATCCCACTCGTTGTCGAGCAGGGCATTCACGGCGTCGCCTTCGACGGTCTCGCGCTCAAGCAGCACCTTGGCCATCAGATCGAGCTGATCGCGGCGGGCATCCAGAATCTCGACCGCGCGACGATGGGCCTCACGCATAATGCGCTGGACCTCGATGTCGATGCGGCGTGCCGTCTCCTCGGAGTAATCCTGGTGATCGGCGTAATCGCGACCAAGGAACACCTGATGCTGTGCCTCGCCAAACACTTGCGTGCCCAGCTCCTCGCTCATGCCCAGACGCGTAACCATCTCGCGCGCCATCTTGGTCGCGCGCTCCAGGTCGTTGCTCGCGCCCGACGTGATGTCATCGCACATGAGCTCCTCGGCAACGCGGCCGCCCAAGAACACGGCAAGCTCGTCGAGCATCTCGTTCTTGGTCTTGAGGAAGTGATCCTCCTGCGGAAGCTGCAACGTGTAGCCCAGAGCCTGGCCGCGGCTGACAATCGAAATCTTGTGGACCGGATCGGAGTGCTCCAAGATGTGACCCACCAGGGCATGGCCGCTCTCATGGTAGGCAATCGTGGTGCGCTCGGCTTCGGTCATCACACGACCCTTGCGTTGCGGTCCGGCAATCACGCGCTCCATCGATTCCTCGACCTCGTCCATCGAGATGACAGAACGATGACGGCGAGCGGCCAGCAGCGCAGACTCGTTGAGCAGGTTTGCCAGATCGGCACCGGTAAAGCCAACGGTCATCTGGGCGAGTTTCTCAAACTTAACGTCCTCGTCCATCGGCTTATTCTCGGCATGCACGCGCAAGATCTGCTCGCGGCCCTTTACGTCCGGACGGTCGACCGTGACCTGGCGGTCAAAACGACCGGGGCGCAGCAATGCCGGATCCAGAATATCGGGGCGGTTGGTTGCGGCGATCAGGATGACCGACTCGCTTTCTTCAAAACCGTCCATCTCGACCAGCAGCTGGTTGAGCGTCTGCTCGCGCTCGTCGTGGCCGCCGCCCAAGCCAGCTCCGCGCTGACGTCCCACGGCATCGATCTCGTCAATAAAGATAATCGACGGAGCCTGAGACTTGGCCTCCTTAAAGAGATCGCGCACGCGGCTGGCGCCGACGCCCACGAACATCTCGACAAAGTCAGAGCCCGAGATGCTAAAGAACGGCACGCCCGCCTCGCCGGCAACGGCCTTGGCCAACAGCGTCTTACCGGTACCCGGAGGGCCAACCAGCAAAACGCCGCGCGGAATCTTGGCGCCCAGCTTGCGATAGCGGTCCGGATCGCTCAAAAAGTCACGAATCTCCTCGAGCTCCTCGACGGCCTCGTCCACGCCGGCAACATCCTCGAACTTGACCCTGGGGCGCGTGGCCTCGTTGGTCTTGGCATTAGTCTTGCCAAACTGCATGTTCCTATTATTGGCGCCCATCATCTGGCGCATAAAGTAGAACATGATGGCGATCAGGGCAATCGTCGGCAGCACGCTCATTGCCAAGTCGCCCCAGAAATCGGGGTCGTTGGTGTTGACGATATACTTGGTGTCGGGGTGCTCTGCCATAAGCTCGGCAAGCGAATCGGAGCCGACATAGGTCGAGGAGAAGCTCTTGAGCTCGCTCGTATCGCCCTTGTCCTTTTTCGTCTTCCAGTAATGACCCGCCACGCTTCCGTCTTGAACCGTATAGGTCAAATCTTCGACGCGATCCTGCTTGATGGCGCTGACCATCTCGCTCGTCGCGAGCTTAACGGTATTGCTGGAGCTGGCAAAGCCGGAGCCCATATTAAAGAAGGCATAGCCCAGAAGCGCGCAAGCCAAAAGAAAATACAGCCAGCCCGTACGCGTGGGCTTCTTGCCTCCGGGCATCCCCGGGATCTTAGGCTCCCGGGGAGTCTGGGAATTGTTATCGTTACGGTCGTCGGGCATCTTACGAATAAACCTCCGGTTTCAAAATGCCCAGATACGGAAGGTTACGATAGCGCTCGGCATAATCGAGGCCGTAGCCCACCACAAAGGCATCGGGGCAATGGGTTCCAACATACTTGGGCGTGATGGCCGAGGTACGGTTCTCAACGTCCTTCCACAGGAAGGCAGCGACCTCCAGCGAGGCAGGCTTGCGGCTCTCGAGGTTCTTCATCAGGTACTTGAGGGTCAGGCCCGAGTCCAGAATGTCCTCGACGATCAGCACGTCGCGACCACGGATGTCGATATCCAGGTCCTTAATGATACGCACGATGCCCGAAGACTTCACACCGTCGCCATAGCTCGAAACAGCCATGAAATCGATGTTGGTCGGCAGCTCAATCTTGCGCATCAGGTCGCCCATAAAGACAACAGCGCCGCGCAGAACCGCGATCAGCACCAGATCCTTGCCCGCGTAGTCGCGCGTAATCTCCTCGCCCAGGCGAGAAACGATACCGTCGATATCCTCCTGCGTAAACAGAACCTTCTCGATATCCGGATGTTGAGAAGCCATGACAACCCTTTCTTGTGCTTAATCGCCCACACACCGCCGTATGGACGCGAACTACACATTCTAGCAGCGCACGGGGTATATTTTCCAGCCCGCGCACCATCAGCGCGGGAATACCGTCAACGCCGCACAGAAAAGCTGGTGCGATGGGCTAATCCGCGTCAACCACGCGAAGCAGATAGGCCACACGCGTCGCCGCCGTGCACTTAAAGCGGTCGTCCGCGCGAACTCCGGCGACCCACACCACGGCACCCCCCGGCGCCGTCCTCACCATGGGCACGCCGGCGCGCTCGGAAACGGGAATGCGAGCCTCACCTAGCAAGTCGGATACTTTCTTGCTTCGGCCACTCATCCCTAACGGGCACATCACGTCTCCCGGTGCGGGACCGTCCACCCACAGGCGCGCCAATCGCGCCTCGGCAGGGATCTCGCCACGCGAGCCCGCCAGGATCCGCTCACTATCGCTGTCGGCAAAACCCAGGGCAGCCGCGTCTACCAAAGCTGTCGCTTCCCCGGCAGCCGCGAGCTCACGGGCGCGGCGCACGATGTCGCATCCCGGCTCAACGACCATCGACTCTGCGACCAGCATACGTCCCCCGCCCAACGGCAAACGACCGGGCACGGTAACCCAGTCCGCGACCAGGCCCTCGCGAGCCACCGGCGCCTTAAACGCCAGCATGCCAAACTCAATGCGTGCGTCAATCCCCGCCGGAAGCGTGACCGAGCCGGCACCCTCGGCAACGCAGGAAAGGACTCGCTCCACATGTCGCATCTCGGGACGAGCATCCGGATCGATGCGTTTGATCGCCAGTCGCACGATGCGCCGCGCGATTACCACCTCGGCCGCAGCAAGGCGCCTGGCATCGAGCACCAGCGCGCCCGCTGCCTCTTTGCGCAAACAGCTTCGAAACGCCCGTGCCGACAGCTGGGATAGAAACGCATCTTCATCACCCAAGATCTCACAGGCGGCGCCAATCGTCTTGCACACGCTCGCATTACGCTGTGCCACCACCGGCATTACCCGATGGCGCACGTAGTTTCGCAGATACGAGATATCCTCATTGCTCTCGTCTTCACGCCACGGCTGACCATGTACCTGTAGATAGCCCACGAGCTCGCCATGAGTTAGGTCGAGCAAGGGACGCACCACGATATTCCTCCGGCGAGGAATGCTCGATAGACCAGCGGGCCCCGAACCCTTAATCGCGTTCATCAAAAACGTTTCCGCGCGATCCGAAGACGTGTGCGCGGTGCAGATACGAGCCGCCGTTCGCGGTGCCCCCGTCTGGGCGCAGAGCTCGCGAACATACCTTCGCGCCGCGGCATAGCGCACCTCGCGGGCAGCCGCCTCGATATTGCCCGATTCATCATCAAAATAGGCATGCTCAACACACAGCGGTAGACCATATTGTGCGCAGAGCTCACGCACAAAGGCCTCGTCGCCATCGGACGCCTTGCCGCGCAGATGATGGTTCACATGCAGCACGTGCAGTCGCTCGCGCGCGATGGGGGCAACACCGCGTCCGTCTTGGATATCCAGCTTTGATGTGCACGCCATAAGAAGCAGTGCCGTCGAGTCCGCGCCGCCTGATACCATGAGCACGACAGGAGCAGCCTGCTGTCTCGTCCGGGTCTCATCGACTGCCCCAGGCACGGCATGGTGTCCATAATGCTGAGATACCGTAGGCATTTGCTTCCTCCTCTATTCGTCCGCACCCATTGTATCCTTTGGAATCTTATGTCTCGTCTGCACCTTCATATCCTCGGCAGTGGCTCTAAAGGCAACTGCGCGCTCATCGAGGGCCCGCAGGGGCTCATTATGGTCGATGCCGGACGGGCACGCGGGGAGACATTAAAGCGCATGGCAGAACTGGGGCTCTCGGCTGACAACGTCTCGGCTCTTCTCATTACTCATGAGCATAGCGATCACATCAAGGGCCTCGATATCTGGTGCAAGCACTGGCACGGCCCCCTCTTTGCCAGCAGGGGCACTCTTTCGAACAAAGAAAATCTTTCGCATCTGCCTGTCGAGGAATTCGACCCCGGTGACACCCTATCCATTGCCGGCATCCACGCGCAAACCTACTCAACATCACACGATGTCATAAATCCAATCGGCTTTCGATTCGACGCCCTCGATGATTCCATCGGCTTTGCCACCGACACCGGAGAGCTATCGAGCCAAGCCATGAACACCCTCAAAGATTGTCGAGTCCTCGCGCTCGAAAGCAACCACGATGTGACCATGCTGCGCGAGGGAGAATATCCCCGCTTTCTTCAGGAGCGCATCCTGTCTGCAAGGGGACACCTCTCCAACAGCCAAGCCGCCGAAGCCGCGCGCGAACTTGTTACAGATCGCACCGAACAGCTCATTGCCATGCATATCAGCCAAGATAACAATCGTCCGAGCCTTACCGTCAAAAGCTATGCCAAAGCTCTGGCCGCAACCCTGGATGACGAGGTCGGCAGCTCCGCAACCCTTCTCCAAGGATCGCGAAAACTCTCGATACGCCCTGCGAGTCAGTATCAACCGGCAACCATTCAATAGACTGTCCTAAACAACAAAAAGGGCCGGGAATCGCTTCCCAGCCCCTTTTGTTGTCTTTTAATAGCGAAGAACACCAACGAAGTTATTCGATGGAGATCTTCGTAACGTTCTTCTTCTCGACGATCTTGGGAACCGTAACGGTCAGGATGCCGTCAGCGTACTTAGCCGAGAGGCCCTCGCTCGAAGCGTCCTTAAGATACACGCCACGCGTCGCGCTGTACGAGCTGAACTCCTTCTGCAGGAAGTTCTTGCCCTCGTTCTCCTCGTCTTCCTCGACATTCACGCTAATGGACAGACGGCCCTCGTTAAGCTCGACATCGATATCGTCCTTGGCGACGCCGGTCAGATAAGCCTTGACCTCATAGCCATCGCCCTTATCCTCAACGTCAACGGGGAACGCCTTAGAGGCAATCGAGCTGTTCGCTAGGTCGCTCATATCATCAAACAGATCGAACAGCGAGCTTGCAGAGGGACGAACGCCAAAAACCGAACGATAAGGAACCATGCTTGCCATGTTTACCACTCCTTTATAGGACTGCCGAGTCATCTTCCAGGTGACTGGGACTTCTTTTGACGCTCTTATATATGCCCACCCAGTGCTCATATATACATCGACTATAAAGTTTTTTGAGTCTAGTACTATAAGCATATCTAAGTGCGTATGACTTAGGTTTTAGGAAGGTTAAGGTTCTTTGAACCAGAGCTTAAATACCGAGTATGTCCCCAGCTACAAATAACAAGGGGCTTACAATGAGCGCGTACACGTTGTTGGTAACGAGCTAAAGGGCATCATGGACGACCAAAACCAGAACAAAATGTTTATGCCGACGCAGGGGGAAGATACTTCCACGCAGCCGCCACGGTTCCATCGTCCCCACATCTCGCAAGAGCCCATTAATGATCCGGAGCCCGAGTATGTGACGAGAAATCGATATCAAACACTCGAGGATGCCCAAACGGGGCGTAAACATATGGGCGTCGCCTCGGGAGACCCTGTATATCTGAAAGACGCACCATTATCTAAAAACAGCGCAGCTAGTGATGAGCCGATGAAAGCATCCGCCACTCATCAACAAAGAGGTCCTCGACCAAAGCAAACCTTGACGCATTCGGCTCGCTATCTCGAAACGCCAAAACAGGGAAAATCAATCTTCGTTTCATCAAGTAAACGACGCAAGCAGCATCGACTGACAATCCTGCTTTTGATCATTGTGGCCATAGCAGTTGCCCTTGTTATTCGATTTATCTTCTTTAAATAAAGGCTCAATACCAAAAATGATAAGATCGTCTGGTGTAATAGAGTCATTTACGCCCCATAAACGCAAAAAGGAGGAGGCCGCGAGGCCTCCCCCTTCCAAGTTCAAGCGTACGGC
>URVK01000008.1 GCA_900551305.1 uncultured Collinsella sp. | reverse complement strand
CGGCCTGCCACTCGCGGTGGGCGTGTTCGCGGGCCTGGACATCTGGGGCCGCGCGACCATCAAGACCGATGCCGGCGAGCAAGAGTTTCCGCCCGAGGCCGTGCGCATTCGCGGACTGTAACGCGAGGCGCCCGCGCTCAGAGATAACGATGACAACGAAGCCCTCTTCGGCCTGTGCCGGGGAGGGCTTTGCGTGACTGCGGGGTAGCACCTCGGTCCTATTCCTCAAAACTGAATAATTTTCGTTTTTGAGGAATAGGCTTGGCGAGCATTTGCGGGGACTGTGGCATCGGGCGTGCTTGACTTAAGCCCCTGCTCTATCCCAGCTCCTGCATGCGGCGGTAGATTTCGCAGATGCCCTTGATGGTGAGTTGGCCGTCTACCACGTCGAAGGCGTCGGTCGAATCGGCGACGATGCTGGCGAGGCCGCCCGTGGCGATAACGGTGGCATCCTCGCGGCCCAGCTCGCGCTTCATGCGCGCGACCAGGCCCTCAGCCATGGCGGCGGCGCCCGTTACGGCGCCAGCCTTGATGCACTCCTCGGTATCGCGGCCGATGGCGTGCTCGGGCGCCTCGAGCGGAACGCTGGCGAGCTTGGCGGCTCGGGCGGCGAGCGCGTCCATCGAAATGCGGATGCCCGGCGCAATCGCTCCACCAATGTAATAACCGTCCTCATCGATGACGTCGATATTGGTCGCGGTGCCAAAGTCCACCACGATTGCCGGCGCGCCGTAGAAAGTTTCGGCCGCAACGGCGTTAGCGACGCGATCGGCGCCTACGGCCTGGGGACGCGCCGCGCGCAGCTTGGTCACCGCGGCCGTCTGCGGTCCGATGACGATGGCGTCTGCGGCAATGCGGTCGGCCACGGCGTGCCATTCGCGCGAGAGCTGCGGCACCACGCCCGCAAAGGCGATCGCGTCGACCGCGCCGAGCGAGAGGTCGTACATCTTAAAGAAACCCATCAGGCGCACATGGATCTCGTCGGCGGTATAAGAGCGGTCGGTGGGCATGCGCCACGACTGCACCAGCTCGTCTCCGTCAAACAGGCCCATGGCCGTCTGCGTGTTTCCCATATCGATAGCGAGCAGCATGTCTACTCCCAGTGTTGGCATAAAAGGACGCGCACCATTGTATACGCGCCGTCGACGGCGCTCGGCTGCGATTCGTTTACGGTGATAGGGACTGAGGGGTTTAAATATGAAGGAATTATGCTCTACGAGATTTTCCTTGCCGTTTACCGAACTCCCGCGTAATATTCTTTCTTGCGCACATGAGGCGCCCAGACATTGCGGGGTGGAGCAGTCTGGTAGCTCGCCGGGCTCATAACCCGGAGGTCGTAGGTTCAAATCCTGCCCCCGCGACCAAGAACTTGCAGCTCGTCGGCCTAGCCGGCGAGCTTTTTTGTTATTTCGGGACCGTGTTTTCGGTCCAATTCTCGGCCTCTCAAACAAAATCTCGATCTGTAACATCTAGACCCGATTTGGGCGGCTAGGTGTTACAGATCGAGATATACCGGTGGGTTGGGTCGTGTTTGTCTAAATCTGTAACACGAGGGACGGATTTTGCCGCGTAACTGTTACAGATTGAGACAAACCGACGGGCCGCCCCGCCCCATCCACCTGTCGCTACCTGCTGTCTGCCGATTTCCGTTGCGCCGCTGTGCCCCCATGCTATATCCTCTAGACAACTACGCGGCATCATCGCCGCCGCGCCTACAAGAGAGGAATGTCCATGACCGCACCTGCATCCAAGCTGCTCCAGCCCATTACGGTTGGCCCCCTTGAGCTCAAGAACCGCATTATGTTTCCGCCGCTGACCACCGGCTACGAGGAGCGCGACGGTTCCATTGGCGAGCGCAGCCTGGCTTTTTACGAGCGCCTGGCCCGTGGCGGCGTGAGCTACATCGTCATCGGCGACGTCGCCCCCGTTATGACCGCAAGCCCCACGCCCAAGCTGGCAACCGACGCTCAGATCCCCACGTTTAAGGCCCTGGCCGACACCGTTCACAAGCACGGCGCCAAGGTCGCGCTGCAGCTGTTCCATCCCGAGTACGACGTGCCCGGCGTCGGCCGCATGGTCATGGGATCCATGGCCGCCGCCAAGGCCGCGCAGGAGGCCAAGGCCGCCGGCGACGAGGAGACCTTTGCCGCCAAGATGGCCGAGTCCAACGAGATCCGCAACCAGGCCTACGCCAAGCTGCACCACGACATGCAGCACTTTGTGAACGAGGCGAGTGTGGAGCAGCTCACCCAGATCAAGGAGGCCATCGCCGCCTCGGCCGCTCGCGCGCAGCAGGCCGGGATCGATGCCATCGAGGTCCACGGCGACCGCCTGGTAGGTTCGCTGTGCTCGGCCATCCTCAACCAGCGCACCGACGAGTACGGTGGTTCGTTCGAGAACCGCGTTCGCTACGCGCTGGAGGTCGTCGCTGCCATTAAGGAAGCCGCGCCGCAGCTGATGGTGGAGTACAAGCTCCCCGTGATCATGGAGAACCCCGATGGCACGCCGCGCGGCAAGGGTGGCTTGCAGCCCGACGAGGCATGCGAGTTCGCCAAGCTGCTCGAGGGCGCGGGCATCGACATGATCCAGGTCGCACAGGCCAACCACACCGGCAACATGGGCGACACCATTCCGCCCATGGGCGCCATGCCCTACAACTGGACGCTGCCCGTGGCCGAGCGCGTCAAGGCCCTGGTCTCCGTGCCGGTGGCAACCGTGGGCCGTGTTGTCTCGGTCGAGGCCGGCGAGAAGATTCTGGAAGACGGCGCGGCCGACATCATCGCCTACGGCCGCTCGCTCATGTGCGACCCCGACATTGCGCTGAAGGCCGCCACGGGTGAGCCCATCCGCGAGTGCCTCAACTGCAACAAGGGCTGTGTCGATGCGATTCAAAACCGCAAGTACATTTCGTGCGTGCTCAACGCGGAGAACGGCGACGAGGCGACCATCGCCATTAAGCCGGGCGAGGGCGACAAGAAGATCGCCGTGGTGGGCGGCGGCATCGCCGGCCTGGAGGCCGCACGCGTGGCGGCCAAGCGCGGCTACGACGTGACCATCTACGAGGCGAGCGATCACCTGGGCGGCCAGATTGTGCTGGCGGCTGCGCCTCCGCGCAAGGACGAGATCATGCGCTCGGTCGAGTACTACGAGAAGATTCTGCCTGGCCTGGGCGTGAAGGTTGAGCTCAGCCACGTCGCTAGCCCCGCGGACCTCAACGCCGCCGACGCTGCGATTGTGGCTGTGGGCGCGCACGACGTGGTCATCCCCGTTCCGGGTGCCGATTCGGACAAGGTCGTCTCGAGCTGGGACGTGCTGGCCGGCAAGGTGGAGTTTACGGGCCGCGTCGCTGTCATTGGCGGCGGCCTGGTGGGCACCGAGACTGCCGAGTACCTGCTGCAGCACGGTTGCGAGGTGGCGATTGTCGAGATGCTCGACAAGATTGCCGCAGGCGAGTCCGAGACCATTCTGCCGCTGATTATGAGCGACTTTGCCGAGCACAACGTGGAGCAGCACGTGAAGACCCGCCTGACCGCCATTACCGACGAGGGCGTGGAGGCTGTTCGCACCACCGAGGACGGCGCCGAGGAGCCGGTGAAGATCGCCTGCGATTACGTGGTGATGGCCGTGGGCTCCAAGGCCAACGCGTTTGACCTGGATGGCGTGACGGTGCCCGTGACCTGCGTGGGCGACTGCTCGGGTGAGCGCACCGCCGACATTGCGAGCGCCATTCGCACGGCGTATCACGCGGCCAACGAGCTGTAGTTGAACATCGCGGCCAGGCGGGGCGGTAGCACGGATCCGTCTCGCCCGGCTGTGCCCCGTCGGGTGTCAACCGGTGCGGGGCCTGCAAGCGCAGCAGGTCCCGCCCTTTTTGTTTTGCTCCGGTGGATGGCAATGCGCGGTAACCATGAGGAGTGAGGACGTCTACTGCCTCGCAGATCACTCAAAATTATTGGGGGAGGGGTTAATAACTATATCCTCTATATCAAAGGACATAAAGAGATGCCAATTTTGTTGACAAGCGAATGACGATTAGCTGCGAGTCAGCTACCAGCGTAAATAATCGATAAAGAAATGTCGTAATTTGGTGCCAAATGCCCAGATAACGCCGCGTCTATTTTAATTAACTGCTTTGAGCAAACAGTAAAATGCTACTATCTAACTTGCACGTAAGAAAGCAGATTAACGGTTAAGGCTAAGAAGTGGCAGGTATGTCGGAAGCAACTAGGACCCGCACGCATGCGCCCGAGGTTAGGCAGCGCGCCGTCGAGATCCTCCAAGAGGGGGTCGGTCATCGCGCCCTCGTCGCGGAGCTTGGCATTCCCCAGGCCACGGCTCGTCAGTGGGCCCGCGCGTATGCCGTGGGCGGTGCCGACGCCGTTCTCAATGCCGGTTCGCATCATCACACCTACTCGTACGACGTAAAGCTCGCTGTGGTTAAGGACCGTCTGGAAAACGGCTTGACGGTTCGCGAGGCCATGATCAAGCACAAGATTCCCAGCGAGTCTTCGGTCAAGGCTTGGTGCCGTCAGTACCGCGAGAGCGGTGAGGCCGCACTGGTCGATAAGCCGCGCGGTCGCAAGCCGCGCGTTAAAAAGGCGGAATAGCAAACGGGATGGTGCGCCCACAGGGGCGCATTTTTCTTGCCGCGCCAACTTTTTGGACCGCCGCGAGCCTATCGGGACATCCTCCAAAATGGCCAATAAACCGCGCGCAGTGGCCCGTGCGCCCACCGCTGCGATAGGGGGAGCGTCGCCCCTTTGCTCCAATGCGGACAGACTCCTTGCCCCGTACGCCTAAAACTCCCCAGTTGACCGAAAACCCGCTGCCGCTACTCATCAATTGAGCTATAACGTTAAACAATTGCAGCGTTTTTGCATGGGGGAGTGATGGTATGACGCTACTGTATTTCCTTACCCTGTTTCCGCTGGTGCCGGCGCTGGGCATGCTGTTCGCGCGCGGCGACCGCGCCCGCGATGCGGTGGGGCTCATAGGTTCCGGCATTATTATGGCGGTGACAGTTGTAGTCGCCGTCATGTTTTTTGGCATGGGTCCGCAGAGCTTTGAGGTTGCCTCCGGCACCTCGCATGTGCTCTCGATCATCAGCTCCGTCATCGACGTCATCCTGTGCGCCGTAATCCTGTACAACGCGTACAAATATAGGAACGCGCTCGCCACGGTGCTCGGCATAGTCCAGCTGGTGGGCTCGTTCGCCTTTGCAGCCATGACGCTGCCCGCGGTCGAAGCCGTCACGGCGACGCCGCTCTACCTGGACTACATGAGTGTGATCATGGTCCTCGCCGTCGGCATCGTCGGTAGCCTAATCTGCGTGTATGCCCTGGGCTACATGAAGGACTTCCAGGCCCATGACGAGCACGAGGCTGCGCTGCGCGGGCAGACCGCGCCCGACCGTCGCCCGCAGTTCCTGGCGCTTATGTTTCTATTCCTCTCGGCCATGTTCGTCATCGTGACGAGTGACAACCTTGAGTGGCTGTTCTGCGGCTGGGAAATCCCCACCGTGTGCTCGTTCCTTATGATTGGCTACACGCGCACGCCCGAGGCCATCAAAAACGCCTTCACCCAGATTATCCTCAACATGCTGGGCGGCATCGCGTTTTTGGCGGGCCTTATGTTTCTGCACGTCAATGGCATGCCGCTGACCATCTCGGGCATGATCGAGCTTTCCGGCGCCGGAACCGCGCAGTCCGCGCTGCTGGTGATGCCGGTCGTTCTGCTGTCGCTCGCCGCGCTCACCAAGGCCGCACAGATGCCGTTCCACACTTGGCTGCTGGGTGCCATGGTTGCCCTCACGCCCACGAGCGCCCTGCTGCACTCGTCAACCATGGTCAAAGCCGGCGTATTCCTGATGGTCAAGCTGAGCCCGCTCTATGCCATCTATCCTGTGACCGGCTTTATGGTCACGAGTGTGGGTGCCATCACGTTTTTGCTCGCTGCCCTCATGGCCATCTCGCAGAGCAACGCCAAACGCGTGCTCGCGTACTCCACCATTTCCAACTTGGGCCTCATTAGTGCCTGCTTGGGTGTCGGCGCGCCCGAGGCCGTATGGGCGGCCATCTTCCTGATCCTGTTCCACACGGTGGCCAAGTCGCTGCTGTTCCTGTGCGTGGGCACGGCCGAGCATCATATCGGCAGCCGCGATATCGAGGACATGGACGGTATGTTCAGCCGCATGCCGCACCTGACGCGCCTGATGATGCTGGGCATCATGGGCATGTTTGTGGCGCCGTTTGGCATGCTCGTGTCCAAGTGGGGCGCCCTGGTGGCGTTCGCGCAGACCGGCAACGTGCTCATGATCATGGTGCTTGCCTTTGGCTCGGCCGCGACGTTCTTCTTCTGGGGCAAGTGGCTTGCCAAGCTTTCGGGCGTCGACCCCACGGCTCAAAACGTTGAGGTCAATGTCCATAAGACCGAATGGATGGCCCTCAACACCATCGCCGCGCTGCTTATTCTGTGCTGCGTGGCGTTCCCGGTTATCTCGAGCGGTCTGGTGTCGCCTTACTTGGCCATGGTGTTTGGCCGCGTGCCGTACGTTATTGGCAAGGACGCCATGTATCTGATGGTGGTTATCGTGGCTTTTATTGCCGTGGTGTTGCTGACTTCATTCCGCGTGAGCAACAAACCGCATGTAAACGTATATCTTTCGGGTGTGGGAACCGACAAATATCGCCATTTCCGCGGCTCGATGGGACACGAGGTAAAGGCCGAAAAGCGCAATTGGTACTCGGAGGACGCCCTTGGCGAGAAGCGTATTGGCCCCGCGGGTAGCGTCGTGTGCTGCAGCATTATCTTGTTTGCGCTGCTGTGTTGCGCATGGATTGGGCCCGAGAGACTTGCCATGAGTGCGCCCTCGGTGCTGCGCGGCAAGTATTTTGAAGGTTCGGGTGTCGTGGGCATTTTTATTGGCACCGTGGCGTTTGCCCTGCTGGCGCCGCTTGTGGGTGGCATGATCGACGGCATCGACCGCAAGCTGTCCGCCCGCATGCAGGGCCGCGTGGGCCCGCGCCTGCTGCAGCCCTTCTACGACGTTGCCAAGCTGCTGCGCAAGGCCCCCGCCAGCGTAAACACCATGGACGATACCTATATGGCGTGCGCGCTCATCTTTACCGTGGTGGGCGGCGGCATCTTTGTGTCGGGCTCTAACACGCTACTGTGCGCTTTTATGGTGACGCTCGCCGCGATCTTTGTGGTGCTGGCGTCCGCCTCGACGCAAAGCCCGTTTGCCCAGGTTGGCGCCGATCGTGAGTTACTGCAGGTTATGAGTTACGAGCCCGCCGTTTTGCTGATGAGCGTGGGCCTGTACCTTGCCACCGACAGCTTCGATTCCATTGCTGTGACGGGGCAGTCGGCCCCCATCATCGTGTACAGCGCACCCATTTTCCTCGCGTTGCTCGCGGTGCTTACCATCAAGCTGCGCAAGTCGCCGTTTGACCTTTCGTACTCGCATCATGCGCATCAGGAGATCGTCCAGGGCGTCGCCACCGAGATGAGCGGCGGCACGCTGGCCAAGATGACCCTTATGCACTGGTGCGAGACCGTGCTGTTTTTGATGTGGGTGGGCATGTTCTTTGTTTGGGACAACCCCGTGAGCTGGGTTGTAGCCCTGGTCGTGATGGCCGCGACGTATTTTGTCGAGGTCCTGTTCGACAACACCTTCGCACGCAGCACCTGGCGCAGCTGCTTTAGGCTCGGATGGGGCGTGGCGCTGGTGTTTGGCCTGCTCAACCTTATGCCCATCCTCGTCGACGTATTTATTTAGGAGGCGGCATCCATGGATCATAAAATGTCGCGCTCGCCGTGGGTTATTCATTACGACGGTTCGAGCTGCAACGGATGCGATATCGAGGTGCTGGCCTCGCTCACGCCGCTGTTCGATGCGGAGCGCTTTGGCGTGGTCAATACCGGCAACCCCAAGCATGCGGATATCTTTTTGGTGACGGGGTCGGTCAACGCGCAGAATCTGCCCGTCGTGCGCCAGATTTACAACCAGATGCTCGAGCCCAAGTGTGTGGTGGCCTGCGGTATCTGCGCGTGTTCGGGCGGCGTGTTCCGCGATGCCTATAACGTAATCGGCGGCGTGGACCGCGCGATTCCCGTGGACGTGTACGCGCCCGGGTGCGCCATTCGCCCCGAGACCGTGATCGATGCCATTGTGGAGGCGTGCGGCATTCTGGACCAGAAGGAGGCCGTGATGCGCGCCGGCGGCGATCCGCTTACCGTGGGCGGCGCCGCTACTTGGGACGGTGGCGTTGAGCTGGGCGAGGACGGGTTTGTGGCTGCGGGGGCCGGGGCCGGGGCCGTCGCCGGTGACGGCGTCGAGGTCAACGTGTCCACCAGGTCCGCCGCGCCCGCCGCTGCAAAGGAGGCCGAGTAATGCAAAAGGCTATCTATGCCACCGTTGGGATCGACGAGCTTCTGTCGCATGTCCAGGCGCTCAAGGGCGTCGGCGCGCGCTTTGTGCAGATGCATGCCGAGCGCTGTGTGGATGACGGATCGTATCGCCTGGTCTATACGTTTATCAACGTCCGCGCTGCTCAGGAGAATATTGCGCAGGACGGCAGCTATGCGATCGAGAACCTGGTGGTTGAGGGAATTGATCAGTATCAGGAGATTCCGTCCATCAGCTCGTACTATCCGGCGGTATTTCCGTTTGAGAACGAAGCGCACGACCTGTTTGGGCTTGCCATTACCGACATGCAGATCGACTTTAAGGGCTTTTTCTACCAGGTCTCGACTGCCGAACCCATGAGCGTTATCACGCCCGAGGTGAAGGCCGCACGCGAGAAGGCCATGAAGGTCCGTGCCGCCGCCGAGGCCAAGGCGCGCAAAGCCGCGGCCGAAAAGGCCGCCGCGGCTGCGGCTGCTGCAGGGGAGGGTGCTGCGAGCGCCGGCGACGCCGCGGGCGCCGCTGCTCAGCCCGCTGCGGCTGCCGGCTCCGATGCTCAGCACGATGAGGCCGCTGCGAAGGCCGCGCTCAAGGCTGCCGAGATGGAGGCAAAGCTCGCCGCCATGGATCCCGAGAAAGCGGCCAAGGTCCGCGCGGCGCTTGCCGCTAAGGCCGCCCGCGACAAGCAGAAAAAGGAGGCGTAAGGTCCATGGCACATCGCTCCGTTATTCCGTTTGGCCCGCAGCACCCGGTGCTGCCCGAGCCGCTTCATCTGGACCTGGTGATCGAGGACGACCGCGTCATCGAGGCAATTCCGCAGATCGGCTTTGTTCACCGCGGACTCGAGAAGCTCACCGAAAAGCGCGATATGCACCAGTTTGGCTACATCGCTGAGCGCATCTGTGGCATTTGCGCCGTGGGTCACAGCTATGGCTATGCCAGCGCCTGCGAGCGCATGCTCGACATCGAGGTGCCCGGCCGCGTGCAGTATATCCGCACCATTCTGCACGAGCTTTCGCGCATCCACTCGCATCTGCTGTGGCTGGGCCTGCTCGCCGATGCCTTTGGCTTCGAGGCACTGTTCTATCGTTCGTGGACTCTGCGCGAGCAGATTCTCAAGATCTTTGAGAGCACTTGCGGCGGCCGCGTGATTCTGTCGATTAATGAGATCGGCGGCCTTAAGCACGATATCGAGGACTCCGAGCTGGTGGGCATTGTCGAGACGCTTGACGCCATGCGCCCCGACTACGAGGCTCTGGTGCATACGTTTTTGGACGATGCCAGCTGCGGCGAGCGCCTGCATGGCGTGGGCGTGATTAGCGAGAAGGATGCGCTGAATCTGTCGATGGTCGGCCCGTTCGGTCGCGCCTCGGGCGTGGATTACGACGTGCGCATGTTCGGCGACGGCGCCTATGCGGATCTGGCTGCGTTTGAGCCCATCGTTGCTACCGATGGCGATTGCTATGCCCGCTGCCAGGTGCGCTGTGCCGAGGTCACGCAGGCCATGGACATCATCGAGGAGCTTGTGGGCAAGATCCCGCACGACGGCATCGGCGGGCGTACCAAGCTCACGCCGGCCGACGGCGCGCGCGGCGAGGTTGTGATTGAACAGCCGCGCGGCGAGGCATATTACTATGTGCGCGGTAACGGCACCAAGAACCTGGACCGTTTCCGCGTGCGCACGCCGACGTCGCAGAACCTGGCGGGTCTGACGCATGCGCTGCAGGGCGTGCTCCTTGCCAACGTGCCCATGATTATCCTGACCATCGACCCCTGCATTAGCTGCACGGAAAGGTAGGTGCGGCATGAGTTTACTGACATTTGCCAAGACGGCCTTGGGCTCTATGGTCAAGCAGCCGGTAACGGTGTGCTATCCGCAGGAGAAGCTCGCGGCACCCGAGCGCTTGCGCGGGCATATCGTCAACGACATGGACGCGTGCATCTGCTGCGGCATGTGTGCGCGCCGTTGCCCGGCGGGCGCGCTCGCAGTCGATCGCAAGGGTGGAACGTGGTCGATCGACCCGTATGCCTGTGTGGTGTGCGGTGAGTGCATCGAGAGCTGCCCCAAGCACTGCCTGACTATGGACACCGCCCGCACCCCAGTCGCAGCGGACAAGACTCCCACAGTAGAAACCGAGCCGGAATAGCGCTGGAATAGAGCTGGAATAGGGGCCGGTGGGGCAAAAATGCCCCACCGGCCCCGCGCTTGAACGCGCGGTTGGACCGCCACGAACAAAACTATGCCGGATTACGGGGCTGGATAGCGAACCTCCGACCATACAGAAAATAGCAAAAACAAAACCGCAGGTAGACAGCCTGCCGTTTTTCAAAAAATGAGGGTATGGATGAGGGTCCCGACTTTAGCCCCGTAATCCGGCATAGTTTTGAAATGACGCCATATCCGTAACGGCCTTTGATCTCCCAAGGACGGAGGAAAACGGGTCATTTTTGCCTGATGGCTCCGAGTCGCACCCGTTTTCCTGCGAAAACGCCGTGTCTCAACTTTGGTGAGACATTTGTCTCACGCCCAAAACAGAATCTGGAACATGTGTCACCTGCCCAAATTGTGTCTCATTTCGTAACTTTAGGCTGTTGCAAGGTCTGAGACCGCGAGAAGGGAGACGCGATGAGTAAGTACACGAGGGGTCTCTTGGCGGTGATACTGGCCGTAGTGCTGGTATTGCCGGCTGCAGCATTTGCCATGCTGCCCGAGGCCAACGCTAGGTCCAGCACCGGAATGGACGGACCGGCCATGACCGGAAAGGTCGTCGTCGATCCCGACACCAGCGGACGCTGGGAAATCTGGGCGGCCGGTCACAACGGTAATAAAGTAACGACTCAAAACGTCGGCCGAATCTGGACCGACAAGACGGTCGAGGCAACTGAGGAAAACGAAGAGTCGGATTTTCTGACCACGCTTTCGGCCATGTCCTCGACGTCTAATTCAACCGTGACAGTCACCACGCCACTCGACATCGTGATGGTGCTGGATGCCTCCGGCTCGATGGATGATCCTATGGGTGGCGGAGATCGCACCAAGCGTATCGATGCACTGAAGGGCGCTGCGAACAGCTTTATCGATACCATCGCCAAACAAAACGAGGCTATCGAGGGTGTTGATAGGCAGCATAGGGTTGCCATTGTTAAGTTTGCGGGCAAGAAGTCCAACGATATCGGCAACAATATGTATCGCGACGGAGGGTACTCCTACAATTACACCCAGGTTATGAAAGAATTGACCTACTGTTCCGGCAGCAATGCGGATGATCTCAAGAAGAATACAATTAATCGAATTCAGCCTGCCGGCGCCACGCGCGCCGACTATGGCCTAGAGCTGGCCGAGAAAATCACTACCACTTATGGCCGCAAAGACGCCAAGAAGATTATTGTGTTCTTTACCGACGGTACGCCAACAAAGCAAAATAAATTCGATGCGGGTGTCGCCAACGCTGCCGTGACAGCTGCTAAGAATATGAAGGACGGCAAGGCCACCGTTTATACTATCGGCATCTTTGATGGCGCGAACCCCAGTGCTGGTATCCAGGATTCGGGAAAAAGCCAAAAAGAGAACAAGTTCATGCAGGCTGTTTCAAGCAACTACCCCAATGCCACGGCATGGGATGCTCATGGTGCACGCGCAGAAAACTCCGACTACTACAAGTCGGCGACCAATGCCGAAGAGCTCAAGAAGGTCTTCGACGACATCTCGCAGGCCATTACGTCGGAGCCGCCTTATCCGACCGAAATCCACAAGGGCTACGACGAGACCAAGTCCGGCTACATCACGTTTA
Organism: uncultured Collinsella sp.; assembly: GCA_900551305.1. GTDB lineage: Bacteria > Actinomycetota > Coriobacteriia > Coriobacteriales > Coriobacteriaceae > Collinsella. The sequence continues at coordinate 6,256 of URVK01000008.1, read as the reverse complement.
CCGATGAGCTGGGCGACTTTATGCAAGTCGACAGCTTCACCGAGGTCGTCATCAACGGCACGCCGTTTACCAATCCGAGCAAGACGGTCAACAAAGAAACCAAGACCGATACGTACGAGTTCGATGGCAAGGCAAAAGACCTGCTCATTACCGTGCAGCGTGCCGGCGACGACAATCCCCAGAAGGGCGATATCGTAACGGTCAACATTCCCGCGTCGTTGATTCCGCTGAGTCACTTTAAGACCGTAGACGGCAAGCTTTCGGTCGATACCGTTAAGCCCATCCAGGTGAAGTATGCCTCGAGCGTGAAGAAGGTCGCACTCGACAACCTGTTTACGCCCGAGAAGGTAACGGGGCTCAAGGATTACATCGAGAGCAATACGGCTGTTGCCAACGGCACCAAGACCGTGAGCTTCTACGCGAACAAGTGGAGCGGTGGTGCGTTGGGCGATACGGTTGCGACCTTTGAGCCGGCCGACACCAACCGCTACTACTACTTCCAGAAGCAGACTCCCATTTACACGGACAAGGACTGCACACAGCCCGCAAAGAATTCACTGGCAGAGAAAGGCACCTATTACTACAAGGATGAGTTTGAGGAGCAGGGCAAGAACGGCGAGGCCAAGCCCACCACCGCCGTCATCGAGTTCATCGGTGGCGACGCTGCCAAGTTTGACGGCGCTATAGTTGCCGACAAGGACGGAAACCTGTCGTTTAGCGTGGGAACCGCGCGCCTGGCCTTTATCGATGAGCTCCACACCACCAAGAAGAGCGTGGGCGGCAACAACACCGGCACCGCGACCGACGTTCTCAACCCCAAGTGGAATAACGTGTCCGCCAAGGCGACCGCGACGCATGTCAATTCCTACCTGGGCAACAACGGCAAGATCAGCTATAAGTACGACATGACGCCGGTAACGGTGGATACCAAGGATACCGAGGCCGGCTTTGGCCTGACCAAGGTGCTCGAGGGTCGCGACTGGACGAAGGAGGACACGTTTGAGTTTGGGCTGACGTCCGAGAACGGTGCCCCGATACCCGAGTCCGCGACAGCGCCCGTGACCGCGTCTGTGACCAAGGACGATCTGGACGACAAGGGTAAGGCTGTCATCGACTTCGGCACGATCAAATACACCGAGCCTGGCACGTACGTCTACAGGGTCAGCGAAAAGAACGCCGGGACCACGGTTGACGGCATTGCCTACAGCAAGAACGTCGCGGAGGTCACCGTGACGGTAACGCCCAACAAGAGGGGCGAGCTCGGCGCCGCTGTGAAGGTGACTTGGAGCGAAGCCGACGAGACCGAGTTCAAGAACGTCTACACTGCGGAGCCTGTTGAGTCCAGCGTTACCGACCGGATCAAGGCGACCAAGTCCTTGGCCGGCCGCGACCTTGCGGAGGGCGAGTTCAGCTTTGAGTTGCGCGAGGTTAAGGGCGAGGACTCCAAGCTTATCGAGACCGTCAAGAATGATGCCAACGGCAACGTTGCGTTCAGCGCCCTCAAGTACACCAAGGTCGGTCAGCACATCTATACGCTGCGCGAGGTTAAGGGCAATGCCGGCGGCGTCATCTACGACAAAACCGTCTATACCGTCGTGACGACCATCGCCGACAATGGCAAGGGCCAGCTTGTGGCTACGCATAAGCTGCAGGGTGCCGAGGACGTTACGAAGATTAAGTTTAAGAACTCCTACAGCGTGACCCCCGAGAACTCCAGCGTCACCGACAAGATCGCCGCGACCAAGGTCCTGGCCGGTCGCGACCTCAAGGAGGGCGAGTTCTCCTTCGAGCTCGTCGAGGGCGACAAGGTCGTCGCCAAGGGCAAGAACGCCGCCGACGGCAAGATCACGATGAGCAAGATCGCCTACAACGAGCCCGGCAAGCACACCTACACGCTGCGCGAGGCCAAGGGTAACGCCGGTGGTATCGCCTACAGCACCGCCAAGTACACCATCGTGACCACCATCACCGACAACGGCGACGGTACGCTCAAGGCCGAGCACGTCCTGAAGGGCACCGAGCCCGCCGAGTTCAAGAACTCCTACAACGTGACCCCCACTGAGTCCAGCGTCACCGACCAGATCACCGCGACCAAGGTCCTGACCGGCCGCGACCTCAAGGCTGGCGAGTTCTCCTTCGAGCTCGTCGAGGGCGACAAGGTCGTCGCCACCGGCACCAATGCCGCCGACGGCAAGATCACGATGAACGCCGTGAAGTACACCGAGGCCGGCAAGCACACCTACACGCTGCGCGAGGCCAACGGCGGAACCACCAGCAAGGGCGTCACCTACAGCGATGCCGAGTACACCATCGAGACCACCATCACCGACAAGGGCGACGGCACGCTCGAGGCGAAGCATGTCCTGAATGACGCTGACGAGGCGAAGTTCAGCAACGGCTACAAGCCGAACCCCAGTGACTCCAGCGTCACCGGCCAGGTCACCGCGACCAAGGTCCTGACCGGCCGCGAGATCGGCCTCGTTGCCGGCGAGTTCCGCTTTGAGCTCGTTGAGGGCAACAACGTAGTCTCCACCGGCACCAACAATGCCGACGGCAAGATCATGATGGATCCCGTCACCTACACCGCTGCCGGCAAGCATACCTACACGCTGCGCGAGACCAAGGCCGGCGCCACCGAGAACGGCATTACGTACAGCGCCGCCGAGTACACTATCGTGACCATCGTCAAGGACAACGGCGACGGCACCCTCAGCGTCGAGCACGAGCTGCAGGGCGACAAGAAGGCGATCTTTGAGAACGCCTATAACGTGACGCCCAAGGATTCCAGCGTCACCGACAAGATCAAGGCGACCAAGGTCCTGACCGGGCGCGATCTCAAGGAAGGCGAGTTCTCCTTCGAGCTCGTCGAGGGCGAGGACGCCAAGGTCGTCGCCACCGGCACCAATGCCGCCGACGGCAAGATCACGATGAGCGAGATCACCTACAACGAGCCCGGCAAGCACGCCTACACGCTGCGCGAGGTCCCGGGCGACGCCAACAACGGCATCACTTACGACGGCAAGACCTACACCATCGAGACGACCGTCACCGACAACGGTAAGGGCGAGCTCGTGGTAAAGCATGAGCTGAAGGGCGCCGACGAGGTGAAGTTCAACAACGGCTACAAGCCGAATCCTGACGAGTTCAGCGTCAGCGACCAGGTCAAGGCGACCAAGGTTCTGATCGGCCGCGACCTCAAGGAAGGCGAGTTCTCCTTCGAGCTCGTCGAGGGCGACAAGGTCGTCGCCACCGGCATCAACGACGCCGACGGCAAGATCACGATGAACGCCGTGAAGTACACCGAGGCCGGCAAGCATACCTACACGCTGAGCGAGGTCAACGGCGGAACCACCAGCAAGGGCATCACGTACAGCGACGCCAAGTACACCATCGAGACCACCATTACCGACAACGGTGACGGTACCCTCAGCGCTACGCACGAGCTGAAGAGCGCCACGCCTGCGACCTTCGAGAACACTTACAGCGTGACCTCGATCGATGCAGACCTCGACTTTGACCTGAGCAAGGCCATCGACGGCCGCGAGTGGACGGATGGGGACGAGTTCAGCTTTACCATTACCGCCCCCGATGGCGCCCCGCTCCCCGATCCTGCGACCGTAACCGTGAGCAAGCACGATGCGAAGGACGGCATTGCCGCCATCAAGTTCGGCAAGATTCGCTACACGGCCACCGGAACCTACAAGTACGAGATCCGCGAGAACGCGGGCAGCACGGTCGGCATGACGTATGACGCGCATGTCGCAACCGCCGAAGTGACCGTGACCGAGAACGGCGATGGCAGCCTGACCGCCAACGTCACCAAGAAGGAAAACGGACGCTTCACCAACACGTACCGCACTGAGCTTAACTACACCGCTGCCGGCGGTCTGTGGCTCAGCAAGTATCTGGACGGCCGCCCCATGACCGAGGGTCAGTTCACCTTTACCGTGACACCTGCTGACGACGCCTCGGCTCGCGCGCTCGGTCTGCTGCCCGGGGCTAATAGCTTCAAGTCCCCCGCAGCGGCAGAGGCAACGGTCGGACTGATCGACATTCTGGCTGGTCATGAGGTTAAATTTATGCAGGCTGACGCCGGCAAGACCTTCAAGTACACCGTGGCCGAAAAGAACGACGGCCAGCCCGGTTACACCTACGATGACGCCGTACGCACGGTGACGATCGCCATCGCCGACGACACCGCCGGTACGCTCACTGCTACGACGACCGTTTCCGGTGGTCCCGAGGGCACGCATGAGACGGTCCACAAGAGTGGCGAGAACAAGGTCGAGAAGGCCCTGGTGCCGTTCCACAACAGTTACAGCGCTACGACCAACACGCCTGGTGGCACCGCTGCTCAGGTCGTTGCCACCAAGACTCTGACCGGTCGCCCGATGGCCGACGGCGAGTTCTGGTTCGGCATCGCCTATCAGGGTGAGCTTGTGGCATACGAAAACCTCAAGCCCAATATCGGCGGGCACGTGAGCTTTGATACGCTGCACTACGACACCAAGATGCTTGCTAATCTTGAGGCTGCTGGGCTTGCTTATCGTACCGATAAGGACGGCAAGCTTGCCTGGACCATTAACTACACGGCCTACGAAGATTTATTCGGGCTGCCGAATGGCGTTTCCGCTACAACGTGGAGCTTTGGCTTTAAGGTTATCGTCGTCGACAACGGTGACGGTACCCTGACGGCGACGGTCGACTACGGCGGCGTCGAGCCCTTGTTCGAGAACGTCTACGGCGCCGACGCCGTGGATGCCGCGCTCACCGGTACTAAGAAGCTCCAGGTTGCCGAGGGCCTGACCCCGGCCGACATCACGGGTAAGTTCACCTTTACCGTGACCGTCGACGAGGCAGGTGCCCCGATGCCCGAGCGCACGACCGTAACCAACGACGCAGCCGGTAACGTGGACTTTGGCAAGATCCACTTTACGCTCGAGGACCTCAACCGCGCTCTGGGCGTGACGGACGATGCGACCGATAAGGCCGAGGCAGACGAAGCTGACGCATCCACGGAAAGCGGGGCCCGACGAGGCAGAGGCCGACGAGGCAGAGGCTGAAGAGGCCGACACCGATGCCAACGCCGACAAGCCCAGCGACGAGCCCGAGCCCGCAGCCCCCACCGCTCCGCGCTCGCACACCTTTACTTACACGGTGACCGAGTCCGGTAGTGCCCCTGGCGTGACCAATGACACCAACGCCACGCGCAAGGTTTCCTACACCGTGTCTGACGACGGTGCCGGGCATCTGAGCGTCAAGCGCGAAGGCGACGACAGTGCTGCCTTCACGTTTACCAACACCTACGGCGTGGCACCTACCGATTCGTCCGTGACCGATCAGGTCAAGACAGTCAAGCGCCTGACTGGACGCGACCTTGCAGCAGGCGAGTTCACGTTTGAGCTGCTCGAGGACGACGTGGTTGTCGCTAACGGCACCAACGACGCTAACGGCACCGTGACGCTGAGCCCGATTCGCTACGAGGCGCCCGGCACGCACACGTACACGCTGCGCGAGGCTTGCCCCAACGCGCTCGGCCTGTACAAGGGCGTCACCTATGACGGCACGACCTACACCGTCGTGACCACCGTCTCCGACAATGGTGATGGCACGCTGACCGCGGCGCACAAGCTCGAGGGAGCTACCGAGTCGGCTGGCTTTACCAACAAGTATCACGCCATGCCCACGCAGGTCTCCATCGGCGCCATCAAGGTGCTCGAGGGACGCGAGCTCAAGAAGGACGAGTTTAGCTTTAAGCTCGTTGGCGAGGACATCGAGTCTACGGTTGCCAACGATGCCGACGGCAAGATCAGCTTCGACAAGTTCGAGTACGACGAGCCCGGTACGTACGTCTATACCATCAGCGAGGTCAAGGGCGACGAGGCCGGTATGACCTATGACAAGTCCGTCTTTACCGCGACCGTCAACGTGGTCGACGACGGCGAGGGCAACCTCAAGGCGAACGTCGCCTTTACCAAGGGCGACAAGAGCGTCGAGGGTATCGTGTTTAACAACACGTACAAGAAGCCCGAGACGCCCGTGCCGACGCCTGATCCTGGCACGCCCAAGACCGTGACGAACATCGTCAAGACGGTCAAGGGTTTCCTGCCCACCACAGGCGACCAGCAGGCTGCCGCATTGCTTATGGCATTCGTCATTGCCATGGCCGGCGTCGGTGCCCTGGTCTGGGGTATCCGTAAGCGCTAGGCACGCTGGCAGCGCCCCGGGGCACAAAGCCCCCGGGGGACCCCTGACC